>JAZUBZ010000074.1:0-1824 GCA_045638805.1 Eubacteriales bacterium | reverse complement strand
AAGAACCTCACCCGTTTCGGGATTGATTATTTCTATTATGAAATGGTCCTCGTTGATGTGCATACCGTTCTGACACTCGCAGTCGTACGCAACACCCGGTCCCGATATCTCGGAAAGGCCGTAAATGTCGTACGCTTTGATACCAAGCCGCTCCTCAATTTCGGCACGCATCTCCTCAGTCCAAGGCTCAGCTCCGAAAATACCCGCTTTAAGGTGTATCTTATCAAGAGTTATACCTTGCTCTTTAAGTGTATCCGCTATAAACAAAGCGTAGGAAGGAGTACAGCAAAGAATAGACGAGCCGAAGTCTTGAAGCATGGTTACCTGACGTGCGGTGTTTCCGCTTGACGCAGGTATGACAGTAGCCCCCATCTTTTGTGCGCCGTCGTGGATGCCGAGACCGCCGGTAAAGAGTCCGTATCCATACGCAATATGTACGAAATCGTCCTTATCTGCACCTGCCGCGACCAATGCGCGTGCGGCACACTCAGACCAAAGGTCGATATCATGCTGTGTGTATCCTACAACAGTCTGCTTACCCGTTGTACCTGAAGAAGCATGGATACGGATTAGCTTTTTAGGTTCCACGCAGAACATACCGTAGGGATATTCATCGCGAAGATCCTTTTTATCGGTAAACGGAAGCTTATGAAGGTCATCTACGGAATGAATATCCTCGGGCTTTAATCCGATTTCATCCATGCGCTTTCTGTACATGGGCATATTCTCGTAGACATGGTGAATCGTGCGTGAAAGGTTGTATGATTGGAGATGGTACAGCTGATCTCTGGTTGCTGTTTCCATACTCTCGTTGAAGTAGCGCGCCATTTGGTTGTATCCTCCCAAAAATATTATGGAATAAAAATTTATTTATGAATGGAGTCCACGTGAGCGGAGATATCCGACAACAAATTCAGGATCGTTTGCAAGAATTACTTTGGCGCCATTAGCAACGGCTATGTCTATAGACTGCGGAGTATCCTCGCGAAAACAGGTCCATGCCTCAATGCCGAATTCTCTTGCCTTCTCATAACGGTGTGGTATATTGGTAAAAACAAATGTACAATAGGTGGACTTAAATCTTGGAAGTGCGGCAATCGTTTCGTCGGTCAGTATAAACGGATATGCGTGAAGCAGTACCCTGTCACCGTAGTTTTCGTGTATCCACTCATTTATTTCATTACGAGCGTCGCTTGTTGTGTTGAATACAATTCTGTCGAACATATTGTACTTATCAAGCATTTCCAATGACTTCCTTGCGGATTCAAAGGCGAACTCACCCGAATGGTTGGGAAAGTCCTTTAGTTCTACGTCAATAAGCAGGTCAGGGTATTCCTTGCAGAATTCGAGGAACTCGCAAAGAGTAGGGATCTGCTCTCCTGCGAACATCTCGCTCTTACGGCTTCCCGCATCAAGGCTTCGTACGTATTCAAATGTACGCTCTCTGACAAGACCGGTACCGTTCGTGCAGTTGTCAAGCTCGTGATCATGAAACATAACAAGCTCACCGTCTGAAGTCATGTGGATATCCACCTCTAACATATCACAACCCATGTCTGCTGCCGCACGGTAAGAGACTATTGTATTTGGGGGATAGTGTTTCATGTCACCCTGATGGGCGGATACCGCTATAGGATTTTTATAATTAAGCATTACTTTGCACCTCCTCTGTTGACACCAAGGTCAAACGCCTTTAGATTAAGTTCAAGAAATTTTTCAGGTACAGACATCCTTATAGCTTCGCGCAGTATGTCCTCTTCAAAACCAAGGTCGTGTGCTACAAGTCCGATAAGAGCGACGTTTACGGCTTTTTCGTTTCCTGCC
>JAZUBZ010000073.1:0-17942 GCA_045638805.1 Eubacteriales bacterium | reverse complement strand
CCGCAGGCGCTTATTTTTAATATATAGTTATAACGAACGGAGTTTACTCACCCACGTCCATCATGGTACCGATAAAGAAGGGAACTTTGTTTTCGCAGTCGATGATCATGTATACGAAGGGGCGGTCAAGGTAGACAGTTTCAATGCGTTCCGGCGGAGGGTTTGAACCGGACTTAACATCAACCAGGGTAACAGCCGCAGCTTTGGTACCAAGCTCACCCACTGAGATAGACGTTTTGTGTAATACTCTACTGATAAACAGATTATCGCCAAAGAGAGAATTATATTTTCCGATGCCGTCAAAATCTGCTTTACGTTCGTTGAATGCGTCGGTCATTCCCATGTCTGCGAGCACGTCAGCCATGTCAACGCTGTAGTCTGTATCAAATTTTGGTATGGCAGTGTTAACCCTGCATTTGATGGGGGACGCCAGCATTTCGGCAACTCTTTCACCGTCAAGAGATGCTACGTATTCGGACACACTTACACCTTCATTGGGAAGCATCGCGACGAATGCATACGTTTTTTCTTTAGTGTAGTTAGAAGTGTAGTTAGAAGTGTAGTCATAGTATTTGATAAAGCCTTTAGCGTTGTCATCTTCGAGGAAAACGTTTTCAGAGTCGTACATTAATTCTGTGTCTCTTACCGTACCGTCCTCGGTTGTGAACTCCGCATCCTTTACCTGATTCTCATAATAGATATCATCCCACTGTGCATCAAATATAAGAGCATTGATAAGGTACATAACAGACACGGGATCGATCTCATCAAGAATCTCGGGGATCATACCGTCAGTGTTTTCATTTACCCAACCGTTTACGTCACGGAGAGTATCATCGTTAAAAGGCGCCTTGTAAATATCCGCGTTGTGGTAGTCGGCGTTTGTCTGCAGGAAATCATCCTTCACGGTGAAGTTTCCGTCGTCCTTGAACCATATCGCATTTGCAAAAGTCAGTTTGTTTTTGTCGTCCTGCGGCAGTCTTTTTATGTAGCTGTAAAGATACATATTGACCTCGTCCTTCGTCATACCCATCACGTCTTCCATTTGACTGAGAGTATCACCCTCGGCGCCGTTTACGGTCATTGCAAGTGCAGACAAAACGGACAGCGGAGATATAAGCACGTTTTCACCGTTTTTTTCATTTGCCTGAAACAGACGTACTGCAAAATCCGTTGCCTTTACGTTCTGCGTTGACAGATCCTCCTGAGGCTTCGGCGGATATGGGGTTATGTTTGCCATCAGGTCCGTTGCATCTACGACCGTAGTAGTGTTCGGTAAAAACACACCTACGCATATTGCTGTAACCAGACAAAGGGGGATGCATACCGCAAGGGTACGGATCCACAGGTTTTTTCGCATCTTTATTCTTTTTTCACTTCTGCGGAAAACTTCCGCTGTGCATTCATTTATTTCTCTCATAATAAAAGTTTACCTTCCTCTCCAAGAATTTCCCGAAGCGCACTTTTGGCGCGGTACAGAAGATTATCCACCTGCTTGCGGTTTTTCTTCATTACCTTTGCGGCTTCGTCATACGAAAGACCTTCAAAATATACGAGATGAACTGCTTCCCGCATATTCTGCGGCAGCTGCCCTATAGCACCGTTTACTACGAGCTTTCTTTCGTCTGCCAGTACCATATCTTCGAGTAAAGCTTCGTCATCGCTGATTTCTGCTACTTCTGAAATAGGTGTGATATCTACTTTGCGATTCCGTCTCAGGTAGTCAAGCGCACGACTCCGTCCGATCATAAACAGATACGTTTTTAAGCTTACTTTAAAGTTATACCTGTTCTTATGTACCACAAGGTCGGAAAACGTGTCGATGGCGATATCCTCAGCGGTATGTACATCGCGGACGTAACGGTTGATGAAGAAAACCAAACTGTGAAACAGCTCGTTCATAATGTCGTTGAAGGCGCCTTCATCTCCGCTTTTGAAACGTGTATAATTTTGTGCACAGTTATCCATACAGCGTACCTCCTTTCAGGGTGACGTCTTACCCTTTCACTTATTATACGACGGAAAAGGGGAAAGTTCCTTACGTTTTTTGAAAGTTTTTACATTTTTTAGCTTTACAGCGAGATGATGGGACCATAACGTGATAAATTAAAGATTTGCTGTTGAATTTTACGAAGAATTAGTGTATAATATATACAGCGGATATTTGAAAGGAGTTATGCGTGAAAGTGGAAACAGCTAAAAACGCTTGACAGTTATTTCACGCGTAAACAAACACTAAAAATCGTTCAATGGGATTTTTGTCGACAAGTCGGCACGTGCTTGTTTCATTTATCTCGTACTGTCAAAATCGAAAGGGGACTTACCATGCCTAATATTAAACCTGTATCTGATCTTCGTAACTATAACGAGGTACTGCGCGGTATTTCTGTCGGAGAGCCTGTTTTTCTAACTAAAAACGGCAGAGGAAGATATGCTATCGTGGATATTGAAGAATACGAAAGAATGCAGTCTGTAATCAAGTTGATGAGTGAGCTTAGAGACGGTGAAGAATCCGCCAAAGAAAAAGGATGGACAGATATTTCCGATGTAGAAAAAATGCTTGGAGCAGACAATGTATAAGATAGTATTTTCACCCGCCGCTGTTGATGATCTCTTAAAGACAAAAAGGTATATTACAGAGGAACTCGGAAGTGAACAGTCTGCGGTAAATACCGTAGCAAAGATTACCGAAAAAATACGTCAGCTTGTAGATTTTCCGCTTAGCGGTCCGTCGCTTTCTTCTATCATCAATATTGAAACAAGCTATCGCTTTCTCGTATGCGGGAACTATACAGCGTTTTACAGAGTCCAGGGTAATGAAGTGCGAATTATCCGTGTGTTATACGGAAGACGAAATTTCATGCAGATTCTCTTCGGCGAAATGAAAAATGAGTAAAACAGTTGACACGACAGTGTTTATTTACAGAAAGGGATTTCCATGAACAATAATATAACACGAGAAAAAATACTTGAGTTTGCGTATCCGTACACAAAGCATAAAAAGAATTTGCTATTATCCGTTGGCGTAATAACCCCGAACGGAATTGAAAAAATATGTATTGGTGAAGATGGTGCAGTGTGCGATTTGACCAATCATTCATATGAAATAGGTTCTATAACCAAAAGTTTTGTAGCATCACTCGTGGCCTCATTGGTAGAACAAGATATTATACACCTTTCAGATGAAGTACTAAAAGGAGTAACGCTTTGTCAGTTCCTTACCCACTGTTCCGGAATCGAGGATTACCCACTAAAAAATGATACGTTAGGTAATCCATTTTCAAACATTTTCGAGAGTGATATTGAGGCTTATATAAAAAATGTTACTATTGAGCAAAATCCGGAATGGTCTTATTCAAATTTGGGATTTGCTCTGATAGGAACGTACTTGGAACGAAAGCTAAACCGATCTTTTTCTGAAATTCTTGAGGAATTTATACGTGATTCTTTGTATCTTGGTAATACACGAATCGGTTACAGCGGAGCTGAACTGATCGGAAACGCGGGAACAGATACCATTAGATGGTGTTGGGATGAAAAATCTGTATTTTTGCCCGCAGGATGTCTTGTTTCAACATTAAGTGATATGATATCATATGTAAATCTTCATATGACGGATAATGTCTACAGTATTTGCCATGATACGCATTTGATAACAGGACAGCCTTTTGATATGGGGCTCGCATTTATGAAACAAAAGAAAAGTGATGTGGTCTTTTGCGCGGGTCTTACACAGGGATTCAGTTCCGTAGTTGGATTTGACAAAGACAAGCATTACGGTGTTGTAGTATTGTCAAATTATTGCGGATTCGGATACGGTAACCGTGATGTTCCAATGGGTATAGGGATTTCTATATTAGAGCATCTTTCAGTGAATAATCAAAGTAACATGTATTAAACTAAATTATCCTAAACAACCGCTGTCGCATGACGGCGGTTTAGATTTTTGAGAGAGGGTATTGCTTTTATAGAGAAGTATGATATAATATTCACAAAAGAACGTACTAACGAGGTTAATATGAACGTAACTAAAACACTTGACATGGCGATAAAGCTTGCGGAGACGGGAAGTACAGCGGGCGGATATGAGATAGACGATACCTTGAAAGAAACCTACATGACAAATGAGGAGTGGGAAGTCTTCAAGGCTTCGATGTCAGCGGAGGCATTCGCAGAATTCGGTGCGGGTGGCGGAGACGAGATGTCCGAAAAAAACGGACGTCCGCCAAAGATGGCGTCCTACGGCTCGTCAAGCAGGATGATATATATGCTCTCAAAAGATAAAGAGGGATTCCGTTTTGAGAAAAAACTGCCCACCACAGTAGGCGGTGTGGCAAATTTGGATGGATTCCTTGAAGAGGATTTCCGATACGTTTTCGTTGAAGCGAAATGTCACGAGCCATATTCCGCGAAAAGCATTACGGTAAGCCGTGCTTATGAGAAGCTTTACAGCTACATAAACGAATGTATGGCAGGTAGCTTTCACGCAGAAATGACGGATCATCTCGACGGCAAGAACATGAACGTAAAGTTTTATGCCGACGGGGAAGAAGTAGAGCATTTCGACTTAAAGCAGGTGATATGTCATCTGCTCGGTATTGCGACTGCAATGCTCAAGGGAGAGCTTGAACCTAAGCAGACGGACTTTATTTACCTTGTATACGATCCCACCGAGCTTGAGCTTTCAGACGAAGTGCGCGACGTGATCGAACCGATATACGAAAGACTTTGCTATGAGGTGAATCTCGTTGACACGTCTTCACTTCTCCGCGTAATATTCGCGTATTTGAAGGACACGGTTTACGGCGACGCGCTTAGCGATGACGTGATCGAAAACGTAGTGTTTTCCTTTACTTTTTCCCTTGCTTCACAGGAATTTTATCCTATACTCCTACAGGGGATGTTTTGAGAAAAGGAAAATGTGTAAGTGCATAAGCCACACGTTAACGTGTGACTTATGTGCTTTTTTATTTTATCGCAGAAAATGATAATTGAAAATACACTTTACCTCAAAAAGAGAATAGTTCAGAGAATGAATAAAATTAGGTTGTAAATAATCGGCAATAAATTTTCGCGCGCCCATTGACAAATGTAGAAGGGTGTGTTATACTATATACAGATGTAGATGGCTATCTATATTTGTATACTGTACAGAAACAAAAATATAACAGAGAGGTGGACCACGATGATAACGAAAAAACAGCTTGTAAAACTTCCGGATTCAGAGCTTGATATAATGCTAGTCCTTTGGAATTTCGACGGAGAGTGTAAGGTCGCTGATATATATAACGGACTGAAGGATTCTCACCCGTTGTCAAAGGCGGCTATCCACACGTTACTTGAAAGACTTGAAAAAAGAGGTTTTATCGAAACCAAAACCGTTGATGCTCCAACGCCGTACAAAACGATATTCCCCGTAGTTACAGAGGAGGAATACAGAACGGCAGAAAGCGGAAATTTTGTAGATAAGCTTTTCCGCGGAAATTGGAAAAACCTAATTACTGCTTTGGTAGACAACGGAAAGATCACGGAAAACGATATTGAGGAAATATCGCGTATGATACGTGAAAAAGAGACTGAAAACCAAACGTCTCGGAAAGGATAGGTAAACAATGACAAACATTATACAAACGGTTATATTTTCGCTGGGTACGCTTAATTTAACCATTGGAATTGTTATACTGCTATCGCTTGCTGCGAATAAGCTTTTCGGCAAAAGGTATTCTGCAGGATGCAGGTATATAGTTTGGACTCTGATTATTTTACGCCTGTGCATACCCTTGTCCGTTGATACGTTACCCGAAATATCAAAGCTTTCGCTCCCCGAAAGTATCACGATCGAGTCAAAAGAAGATCATATTCCCCCTGTGGGAAATACCGATGTAATAAATAAAACCGACTCCGAGATCAGCTCGAATAATTCTGAGCAGTCACCGGAGGGAGGCATTCATTTTGATGAGGGCGAAGCAGTAGATACTCCCCCGATCATACCAAACGGCAACATTCAAAATAACGTTGATGTCTCCGTAACCGTACCAAGTGATACCAATGCCCCGAGTAAAAGCGACAGTGTTACGTTTAATACCGAAAACATCTTAAAGTGGATGTTTTGGTGTTGGTTGACGGTTGCCGCAATCATTTTTACCGTTAGAATATCGGGATATGTAATTTACTCTCGCAGGGTAAGAAAAAATATAACTCCCGCAGACAGTGAGATGTGTGAGTTGCTAAGGCACGTGGCTGATGATATGGGACTTAACACGGGAAGCTTGCCGCCCCTGTATTTCACCGATTCTGCAAGTTCACCCATGCTGTTTGGGTTTACAAAAACCATGATACTTCTACCGTCACTCTGTCGGTATGATGTGGAGCTCAAAGGAATTCTGTCCCATGAATTGGTTCATTACCGAAGAAAAGACTTGTGGATAAAGCTTGCCTGTGTGTTTGCAGTATCTCTCAACTGGTTCAACCCGCTTGTGTATATTGCGGCAGTTAAAGCTTCTCGGGAGATGGAACTTTCCTGCGACGAAAAGGTTCTAAAAAAATACGACAATGATGCACGCATTAGCTACAGCCGTTCGATGCTAAGAGTCGTCGAACAGTGTTGCTCCGGCCACTCGTCCCTCACCACGCAGTTTGACCCCAAAAAGTCCGCGATCGTAGAACGCTTTGCGGGTATTCTTGACAGTAAAAAGAAAAAGCGCGGGATTGTTATAATTGCGATAGTGCTGCTAACTTGTATTATGTCAACCGGTATCGTTTTGTGGCAGATGGAACCTGACCCGATACCCTCACCCGACAGCGAAACGACGGGAGATACTGATACAGAAGACTTTGAAGAATCGAATAGTGAGAACACAGCAGAACCGGACAAAACTGAACCTGAAGACATTCAAACAGAACCGATCGAGACTGAACCGTATATCGATACATCAATTGATACTTCCGCCACAGCAGAACCTGAACCTACCGAAACACAGCCTAACGTCGAACAACCGACTGAAACACAGTCAAAAACGTACATTTGTACTGCGGAGATGTTTACAAAAGATGGTTTCTTAACACAACCCGAATATATCCCGGCACTTACTTTAAATGATGACGGAACACTGATATTCCGCGTCTACTATATCGGCGGTGTAACCGATGTTCCCGGAACGTATGAAATTGAGGATAATCATATATATATTGATTGTGTGTTGGAGGGTACTCCTGTTTACGGTTTCTTTCCCGACGGAGGGGCGTGGATGGATAATAAATTCATGTTTGAGATCGTTGACGAAGATACATTGATATTTTACGGTCATCCCGATGACACCGGCGATGTAAGATGCTATACAGTAGAGCCCGGCGATGTATTCAAAAGAGGAACACAGCCCATACCGGAGCCTATAGTCGATTCTCTGTTTGATGAGGAGTGGATCACGCAGAATACAGTAATTCCGGATATAATTCCTGAGTTTGAACAGGGGGATATGATTATCTTACCGACAGAGGATTTTTATACCCATGGAATTCATTTTACTTCGGAACCTTTATATCGATCCAGATATTATGATCCGGGAATTTTGGCATATGGTGAAGAATTTGGCGTGTCACCTGATAAATATTTAGAATTTAAAAATATATTTATGGTACCTGATTGGGAAGCAGGTGCTCAGCCTGAAGAAATGTATTTTGTTACTGGGATAAAGTACCTTAAGATTCCTAAAGATGTTTGCCAAAAGATAGTTGATTATTGGTGGTCACGTGTGGTAGAACATAATGTTGATGACGGTACTGAACGTTACGAGATCCCTAATTTAGACATTATTTATACCTTTGACAATGATATAATCAATAATTACTATCTTCGTGATCAGAGTTCAGTAGGGTTAGCCGAATGACAACAGAATCCACTGCATCTAACATTCAATAAAAACGGGACCGCCGAAAACTTGGCGGTCCCGTTTCATTATAGTTAAGGATATTTATGATACTATTACTTACTGCCTCTTCATCTGCCTCATAAAGCAGAGCACCGCCAATGCGAGGACTACAATACCGTAACCTAAAACCCACCATAAATGGGGGAAGATATTTGTAAAATCTCCGTTAAGTACAGCCCTTTCAAGCTCTACAGCGTGAACGAAGGGCAGGGCATACGCGATCTTCTTAAATACGCCGCCTACAAGCTCAAGGTCAAACCATACCCCCGAAAGCCATGCGGAAAGGTTGGTCAGCAGAGCGCCGCATATACCGCCCACCTGTTTATCCGTGAGTACGCTTCCGCAGAGAAGACCAAGACCAACGTACAGTACAGACACGGGTACTACGAACAGCACCGCGTATACGATGTTTACTGTTACGTCAAGACCGAGTATCACCGCCGCCACGTAACAAATGATGCTTTGAAGCACCGCAATGGGGACGATGGGAAGCGTATACCCGAGGATAAAATCCATGGGTGTCATAGGTGTGGTATACAGACGGCGGAGCAGGGAAGAGCTTCTGTCCTTTGAAATAAGTGTTGCGGAAAACAGCGTCATAAACGACAGACCGAAGACCGTGATTCCCGGCGTCAAGTGACCGATCTCAAATAGACTTACGGGTACGTTAGCCTGAATCGCGCTGAGCAGAAGAAGAAGCACCAGAGGAAAACCAAGTCCAAAAGCCAAGTTCAGCGGATCGCGGAGTATTTCCTTTGTGTTCCTGAGAGCAAACGTATAAGTTCTCATTCTCTCACCCCCTTGACTGTACGGATAAATGCTTCCTCGAAGCTGTCAGTTCCGGCGTTTAGCTTTATGTTTTCCGCGGTGTCGCACACGAGAAGCTTACCGTCCCGCATATTACCAACACGGACGGATAGTGCCTCGGCTACTTCCATGTAATGGGTAGTGAGCATTATTGTAACTTTCCCTTTGAGAGAGCGTATGATGTC
Source organism: Eubacteriales bacterium (assembly GCA_045638805.1). GTDB lineage: Bacteria > Bacillota > Clostridia > Oscillospirales > CAG-272 > RUG11130. The sequence continues at coordinate 9,022 of JAZUBZ010000073.1, read as the reverse complement.
CCACAGGTCACTTCTTGCAATAACGTCAAGTCCGAGAGTAGGCTCGTCGAGAAAAAGTATTTCAGGCTCGCTGATAAGCGCCATTGCTATGCTGAGCCGTCTCTGCCAACCACCCGACAGCTTGCCCGCCTTCTTTTTCATCACAGACTCAAGGGATAAAGCGTCGCTTACCTCTTTGATTTTCGCTTCTCTTTTATCTCTTTTAAAACCGTGTACACCGCAGATAAGCTCAAGATTTTCTTTCACACTCAGTCCCGGTGCAACGGCTGTTTCCTGAGGAGATACGGCGATAATTGATTTAACTTCACCCCTGTTTTTAAGTATGCTCTTGCCTTGCAGAAACGCTTCTCCGCTTGTGGGGGCTGTCAGGCACGAGAGCATCTTTATCGTGGTGGTCTTACCCGCACCGTTGACACCAAGCAGTGAGAACAGCTCACCGCAGCGTACCGAAAGGTCGAGCCCGTCAACGGCAACAACGTCCTTGTATTTTTTAGTAAGCTTTTGCGTTATTACAGCATCCATAAATATCACTCCAATCCGTACTGCTTGCGCAGTCCAAGGTAAGCATCCGTAAGCATACGACTGACGAGTTTGCGGTCGAATTCGGCAAAACCCGTTGCTGCCATAGATGCGATTCCGTGCACATATGCCCAAATTTCCAGATGAAACAGTCGTACATCTTCCTCGCATAGCCCCGTGTTGTTTTGTATAACAGCTCTCATGCTGTCTCCAAGCTCATCTGAATCGGGAATTAGTTCATCCTTGCGGTCTCGCATATAAAGAAGCTTGAAAAGCTCCTTTTCTTCTCCGGCAAAACTGATATATGCCATACCGCTTGCCTTGAACACGGGGAACTCACTTCTCTCCGCTTCGCTTTTTATATATTGAGTGCATATTTCATTAGCTTTTCCTACGACGTCAAGCCGAAGCTCATCCATCGAGGAAAAATTTGAAAACACAGGTTGAGTGGAACAGCCGAGAGCGGAAGCGATATTTCTTGCATTGATACATTCCGCACCGCCTTCGCGTACAAGCTTAACGGCGGTCTGTATGATGTCCTCTTTTGTGATTTTGATTTTGGGTGGCATCATATGCCTCCTTGTATAACAAATGATATATAACAGATGTTATTTTACCACAGAACTTGATAAATGTCAATATAAAAATACGGCAGGAATATCCTGCCGTATCTTATATTGAAGAAACGTATTACATAATTTTACACATTTACTTCATTTATCAAAAACACTTTCAATAAGCTTTAACGAGTCTTCGGGGGAATATCTCCAATAGGGGATATGTTGTGTTGTACAGGTGTCGACGAAATATTTAAGCTTGTGTTCGAAGTTCCCTTTGGCGTTGTTTATCAGGATCAGCTTTATCTTCATTCTTTCGGGAATAATACTTTTTATGTATACCGCACATACGTCTCCGACTTCAACCCCGTCACGGTATTCTGCAAGTCCCGCTAAATTCGGCGCAAGCTCAATAAATATTCCGTAGCTTTCTATTGAGCGTACGATACCTGTTACCGTCTGGGACGGAGAAAAAGCAGAGACGTTTTCTTCCCACGTACCAAGTAGTTCGCGGCAACTGAGGAATATCCGACCGCTGTGGCGGTCAACGCTTCTGACAACACAGTTTATACAGTCGCCGCATTTGAATCTGTCTCTTGGATGAGATATGCGGGAAACTGATATGGCGTCTATAGTAAGTAAAGAAATAATGCCGCATCCAACGTCCACAAAAGCTCCGAAGGGTTCAAGATGGGTGACGGTTCCCGGGATAACGTCACCGGGGGTGAGCTTTGACACGTATTCGCATTCGCATTCCATTTGTGCTTCTTTGCGTGACAGTATCAGGAGAGGCTCACCGTCTTCACCGATTTTTATATCGCTTATCTTAAAGGACGTGGGTTTTCCCACACGGGTGATTATTGCAATATCTCTCACCTCAGCGCCGTCTTTAGACCACACGGCTTCATCCCTCGGTATTATTCCTTTGAAGGGTCCCACCTCCACTGTCAGATCCATGCTTCCGCTGTCACATTTAATGGCAGTTCCTTCAAGAGTCAGACCCATATTCTTTGCCCGTTCAAGCCGATGTATGTCCGACGTATAGTAAGTATTCAGCTCGCTTTTTAAGAGATACCCCTCGGGCATATACGTAAGCTCCGTCATTTTTGTAACCATTCCTTTGTAGCGGACGTGCCGCATTCCTCTCTTTCTGTCCCGTTTGGTTAATTCTATGAGAGGTATGGTGTGTCTATAACCAAAAAACATAAAAATAGTTTCAAATATTTTGAGTATTGTTTTGACAATCGGTAATATTTATGGTACAATATACAATGATATATTATTGCTAACGGATAATAAGATCAATATAAAATGAGGTGCCTATGAAGAAGCTTGGATTTGGTCTCATGAGACTTCCCAAAACAGATCCTAACGTTAACAAGTCTGTTGACGAAGCTGCTGTGCTTCAGATGATGTGCGAATTCATCGACAACGGATTTACATATTTTGATACGGCTTATATGTATCACAGCTATACCAGCGAGAACGTAGTCGGCAGAACTCTTGTGAAGAATTTTCCCCGCGATTCTTTCACACTTGCGGATAAGCTTCCCACAATGTTTCTGAAGGAAGCGGACGATATGCAAAGAATCTTTGAGGAACAGCTTACAAAGTGCTGTGTTGACTATTTTGATTATTATATGCTCCACGACGTCAACGGATCAAACTACGATCAGACCGTGCAGAGACTCGGTGCCTTTGACTTTATCTCAAAGCTTAAGGCAGAGGGAAGAGTACGTGAGATCGGATTCTCCTTCCATGACGGCGAAGAGCTTCTCGAAAGAATACTCACCGATCATCCCGAGGTGGATTTCGTTCAGCTCCAGATCAACTACCTTGACTGGGAGGACGAGGGCGTTCAGTCAAGACGCTGTTATGAATGTGCAGTACGCCACGGTAAGAAGGTTATCGTAATGGAGCCTGTCAAGGGCGGTACCCTTGCAAACGTTCCCGCAGACGCGGAAAAGCTGTTTAAAGAATACGCTCCCGACGCATCCGTCGCATCATGGGCTATTAAGTTTGCCGCAAGTCTTCCTCACGTTATGGTTGTGCTAAGCGGTATGTCCAATTTTGAGCAGCTTCGCGATAACATGGGTTACATGAAGGACTTTACTCCCCTGGGCGACGAGGAATATGCGGTTATTGAAAAAGCCGTAAACGTTATCCGTGATGCGGTTGAAATTCCGTGTACAGCTTGCGGATACTGTGTTGACGGATGTCCCATGAAGATCGCTATCCCCAGATATTTCACGCTTTACAATACGGAAAAACTGCTTGGTTATTGCGGTTTCTCTTCCAATGAAGGATATTATTTTAACATTGCGGAGAATTTCGGTAAAGCGTCCGAGTGTATCGAGTGTGGGCTTTGTGAAGAAGCGTGTCCTCAGCATCTGAAGATCAGAGATCATCTTAAGGACGTTGCAAAATATTTTGAGAAAAAGTAAGAGGTAAATAATATGAAACATATAGCAATATTCGGTTTTGGTATCGTAGGCGGCGGTCTTCCCGACGTTATCGAGTCTTGCCGTGAAGGTATCCGTAATCTCATAGATGATGAGATCAACGTAAAGTATATCCTTGATCTTAGAGATTTCCCCGACTCTCCCTATGCTGATAGAGTAGTACACGATATCACCCCCATTATTGAAGACCCCGAGATCGAGGTTGTAGCGGAAACTATGGGTGGCGCACATCCCGCGTTTGAGTTTTCCGTTGCCGCAATGGAGCACGGTATCAGCGTTGTTACTTCCAACAAGGAGGTTGTTGCAACTTACGGTGACAAGCTTCTTGAGACAGCACATAAGAACGGTGTAAACTACCTATTCGAAGCAAGTGTCGGCGGCGGTATCCCTTGCCTCCGTCCCTTCGCAACATCTCTCGCTCAGGAGAAGATCGTATCTGTAAGCGGTATCCTCAACGGAACCACAAACTTTATCCTTTCCAAAATGAAGTTTGAGGGACGTGAGTTTGCTGACGTGCTTGCAGAGGCGCAGGCGCTCGGTTACGCAGAGCGCGATCCTTCCGCTGACGTTGACGGAATCGATGCTATGAGAAAGATCATGATCCTTACAGCGCTTTCCACAGGCAAGCTTGTAGACAAGGCTGACGTATACGCAGAGACTATCAGAAACATCACTCCTGCGGACATTGACGCGGCAAACCGTATAGGTGGATCTATCAAGCTTATTGGCACTTACAAGGCTTGTGATGATGGCATCAGCGTTTACGTATGTCCTCAGATCGTGGGCGCATCCAACGCGCTTTCCGCGGTTAATGACGTGTACAACGCGATCTCCGTTACCTGCGATATTACCGGTGACGTAATGTTCTACGGTAGAGGCGCGGGACGTTATCCCACAGCGGGTGCAGTTCTTGCTGATATCGTTGCAATCCTCTCAGGTGCGGCTGATGCTGAAAAGCAGCACGTATTTGAAAAGGCAGAGGGAAGTGTAGTGCCCTTTGGCAAGGTTCCCTTTAATTACTATATCCGTGTAAGATGCGACTGCTGTGCTGATACCTGCGAGACTTTGACACACCTGTTTGATAAGGTAGAAAAGCTTGAAGGTTCTCCCGTTGGTGTATGTGAGTACATCTGCGGTAAGATGGGTCTTGATGAGCTTAATTCCATCAAGGAAAGCATCGGTAACGTTGAATCCGTTATCCGTATTCTTGAGTAAAAATTATGACCTCCGTATGAAAATACGGAGGTCGTTTTTTGCTTATTCGTCTGCTAAGATCTCACTGAGAAAGTCTGTGCGTCTGTCGGTAGCCGACAGCATTTTGAAATGCTTTTTCGTTTCCTTATTCATCGAAGATACCATTTCGGAAAACATTTCAAGATTCCCATTTTCATAAGCGAATGAAGCCCCTTTTTTGATGTCATCCTGCGAAACGTAGTCGACCATTTCGCTGACGAAATCTATTTTTCCGTCGGTGTATGCACGACAAAATAGATTTGAAAGTGTGCTTTTTCTAAGGTATTCCACAACTTCGCTAAACATATTGATATCGCCTGACTCGTAAGCCATAGTTGCAATTTCTGCTTCGTCTTCGTCGTTGCGATCAGTTTTCTTGATTTCTTTGTGAATACATGAAAACATTCCGATCTTACCTTCTTCAAACGCCATATCTCTGAAGCTTTTTTTCTCTTCTTCATCGATATATTTCATAAGAATTGAAAAAGAATTGATCTTTCCCTCGTGGAACGCACGTTTTGCGTATTCTGATCTTGCTTCGTCGGGCATTTTCTTAATAATAATGCTGAAAAATGAAATGTTTCCGTTAACGAATGCCCTCTCGCAAAGCTCGTCACGGAGGGACGAGCTGATGTCACTTATAAACATGGAAAACATTGCAATGCTACCTTTTTCATAAGCTCGCTTGGCAAAATCATCCGCTTCGTCACCGTAGTCAATATTAGCCTTGGCTACACTTGCCGCGTCTTCGTCAAAGTTTTCGTATACAGCATCAAGCATAAGCAGATTTTTGTCGGGCGGTAAAAGTGGTGCAAGTGAGTTAAACTCGGAGGAGCTCAGTTTTGAGCTTGGGATACCACCGTCGTCAACGGTTAAAAGAATGTCCGACGATTTTTCATCACCGAGAATATCATCAACCGATGTTTCAAATATTTCGGCAAGCTCCTTTAAATTAGATATATCGGGCATTGCAATACCGCGTTCCCAGTTTGATACAGCCTGATAACTGATTCCGAGTCTGTTCGCGAGTGCCATTTGTGTCATCCCGACCTTTTTTCGCAGGTGAGATATCCTCTCACCAACTTTTTTCATATCAAACATAATATGCCTCATTTCTGTTTGTTATTTGTTCGGTACCGTTGTCTGTAGTATATCACAGAGCTGTCAGTTTTACAATAAATCATTACTTGAGTTTGCGGGTTTCCTTAAATACAAGTGATGATTGAGTTAACGACAGAGGAACAAAAAACGGTTATCACGAAGATAACCGTTTTTTTTGTGTTATATTACTTTACTATTGCCTTGTGGAATACCTTCTTACCCTTGCGGATCTTAACGCCTGCAGTGAGTGCGTCAGCGGTAAACTTAAAGTTAGGATCAGCGATCTTCTCGCCGTCAACGGATACGCCACCCTGCTGGATGAGACGTCTTGCGTCGCCCTTGCTACCTGCAAGTGAGCACTTCATCATGAGGTCAACGATGTTGATGCCGTCAGCGGGAATATCGCCTGCTGAAAGCTCAGTGGTAGGCATGTTGGAGTCGTCTCCGCCGCCTGCAAAGAGAGCCTTGGATGCGCTTCTTGCCTTATCAGCCTCCTCGTTACCGTGAACGAGAGCGGTAAGCTCGTATGCAAGGATATCCTTCTTTTCGTTGATACGGCTGTCTTCCCAGTTTGCCATTTCCTCGATCTCCTCGATCGGAATGAACGTAAGCATACGGATACACTTCATAACGTCCGCGTCAGAAACGTTTCTCCAGTACTGGTAGAACTCGAAGGGAGAAGTCTTGTTGGGATCAAGCCATACTGCGTTACCCGCGGTCTTACCCATCTTCTTGCCCTGAGAGTCGGTGAGAAGGGTAATGGTCATTGCATTAGCATCTTTTCCAAGCTTACGTCTGATAAGCTCGGTACCGCCAAGCATATTTGACCACTGGTCGTCACCGCCGAACTGAAGGTTGCAGTCGTAATTCTTGTAGAGGTAGTAGAAGTCGTAGGACTGCATGATCATGTAGTTGAATTCAAGGAATGAAAGACCCTTTTCCATTCTCTGCTTGTAGCACTCTGCTCTCAGCATGTTGTTTACAGAGAAGCAAGCTCCAACGTCGCGGAGCATCTCAACGTAGTTGAGGTTAAGAAGCCAGTCTGCATTGTTGATCATCATAGCCTTGTCTTCGCCGAACTCGATGAATCTCTCCATCTGTCTCTTGAAGCACTCTGCGTTGTGGTCGATGTCTTCCTTTGTGAGCATTTTTCTCATGTCGGTTCTGCCGGAGGGGTCACCGATCATGGTGGTACCGCCGCCGATGAGTGCGATGGGCTTGTTGCCTGCCATCTGGAGACGCTTCATAAGTGTGAGCGCCATAAAGTGACCGGCTGTAAGACTGTCTGCGGTACAGTCGAAACCGATGTAGAATTTTGCCTTACCGTTGTTTACAAGTTCTCTTATCTGAGGTTCGTCTGTAACCTGCGCGATAAGACCTCTTGCCTGAAGTTCTTCGTAAATCTGCATAATTTTCTCCGTTCTGCCTTTCGGCTTAAAAGCTTCAAATGGATACATCCGTTAAATAAAAAATCCTCTTTTCCGCATGGGAAAAGAGGACGCAAAAAACGTGTTACCACCTCAAATTCGGACACCTTTCACAAAGCATCCCTCACGGTGTCACGTGACACCAACGCTGTATCGGGCGCACCCGTGTGCTCCTACTGTTAGTTCAAAGCACGGCTCCGGAATGTATTCGTCATCAGACCTCGTATGCCCTCACACCAACCGGACACTCTCTGAACCTACATCTGATACTACTTGTTTCCATCTCAGCTTTATAGTATTAAATAATATATGAATGAGTATATCATATTTGTACGCCATTGTCAAGAGTAAGTTTTTATGTGTATTATTATCTCAGTTATGTGGAATATTTAAATACGAAAAAAATTAAGAAAATTATGATTTGATATTGCAAAATTCATACTAAAATGGTATAATATAATCGGAAATAAGAAAGGTAGGTATTTTATATGGCAACAGTAAACGTAAAGCTTGATAATTTCACTGAGATAGTAAACAGCGGTAAGACCGTTCTTCTTGATTTCTACGCAGATTGGTGTGGTCCCTGCCGTATGGTAGCCCCCGTTCTTCATGAGATTGCGGACGAGCATCCCGAATACGTTATAGGAAAGATCAACGTTGACAACGAGCCTGAGCTTGCCCGCCAGTTTAACGTAATGAGCATTCCCATGCTTGTTGTGATCAAAAACGGCAAGGTAGCTGAAAGCTCTGTCGGTGCGAAGAATAAGGCACAGATACTGAAGATGCTCGAAGGCTGATAGTAGCTTTTGCAATGGGGCAGTTCACCCTATAGCAGTCAATGCCCAAATAAGATTATGTAAGTCTTATCTTTAAAAGTATATTGACTTTGAACTTTACCATGTGCTATAATGGTCTTGTATGAGCATAATATGCCGCTTGTACAAGACCATTTGTTTGTTTACAGAGGAAGCTCTGAATCTATAGAGATTTGACATGGTGAGGTAGTTATATGAGATACGAATACTGTGAATTTGCAAATCTTAAATATATAACCAGATATCCGAGAGAGTATAAAGAAGGCGAAAAATATCCCGTTTTGATATTTTTACACGGTGCCGGAACAAGAGGTAATAATCTTGATATGGTGAAGCAAAACAACTTCTTTACCATAACTGAAAAGCTTGGAAATTTCCCATTCGTTACTATTGCACCTCAGTGCAGTGCCAAAACATGGATTGACGTTTTTGAAAAACTGATGCGTTTGATAAGTCACGTTTGTAATGAAAGCTATACGGACAAGAAGCGCGTATACGTAATGGGAACAAGTCTTGGCGGTTACGGGACCTGGCAGGTAGGAATCAGTATGCCCGAGTTTATTGCGGCAGCTGCTCCGATTTGCGGTGGAGGATGCGCTGCGATGGCTTGGGATATGATCAACGTTCCGGTGTGGGCGTTTCACGGAGAGTGTGATGATACTGTGAAACCGATCGAATCACAGCTTATGGTGGATGCCATTAATAAAGAAGGCGGCAATGCAAAGCTGACGATATACGAGGGAAAAGGCCACGCAATATGGCCGGAGGTATATGTAAGAGAAGACCTTTACGAATGGTTTCTCAGCCACGAAAACAGTAATGCTTTAATCATTCCTGATGCCTATAACAGTATGGAACTTTACGGTTGATTTAAGGAGGATAAAATAATGAACTATAAGTCGGAGGCC
>JAZUBZ010000072.1:0-1573 GCA_045638805.1 Eubacteriales bacterium | reverse complement strand
AGATGAGAGTATCCGCATTCCACGTTATCTTTAACGTAACCACAACCTGTGTGCTTCTGCCCTTCGTATCACATCTGGTCAAGTATTCCTGCCACGTGATCAAGGACAAGAAGTCCACCGAGGAAGCACATACCCTCAAATATATCGACGACAGACTTCTCGCTATGCCTCCTGTAGCTCTTATGCAGGTAAAGAAGGAAATGGACTACATGTTCAGCCTCGTTGAGGAAAACATCTCCCTTTCATTTGAGTCGATGACATCCGAAGACGTTACAAAGGGCGAAAAAATTGCCGAAAACGAATCTATCATCGACTTCACAAACGGTGCACTCACAAGCTTCCTTATAAAGCTTTCTGCCGAAGTGGATGACAAAGACGAGGTAGTTATCGGTTCTTACTTCCACGTTCTGAATGACCTTGAGCGAATCGGTGACCACGCAGAGAACTTCTACGAGATCGCGGAAGAGATGTCTGCAAAGAAAATCATGTTCTCCGACAGAGCTAAAAACGATATCGGAAAGATGAGCGACAAGGTACTGCAGATGATTACCATCTCAAGAGATGCCTTTGACAGCCTTAACATCGATGAGCTGTCAGAGCTTGCAAAGCTTGAGGATGACACCGATAAGATGAAGAAAGAGCTTACCGCTAGCCACTTTGCTCGTCTTGCTGAGGGTGATTGCAGCATTGATGTAAGCCCCTATTATGCTTCTGTTGTTACAAGACTTGAGCGTGTAGCGGACCACCTTGTAAACATCGGCTACAGTATTGTAAACCCCATCGGTGACGATAAAGAATAAACCCCTGTAAACATCAAAAAGGACTGCTTTTGCAGTCCTTTTTATTTTTTATCCGCAATATTTATCACAATCTTCCCCTTTCGTTCCGCTTCCCTTATAAACTTCGCCGCTCCACCGTATGAATGTGTTACATACCCAACTACATAATCAGATCTGTCAAGCATCCACCGATTTCTTTTATCTATGCCATATTTCGGTGGTGTTTTTTCTATTCCTTCGGGAATGATCGTATCCATCCGAAATAAAAGTTTTTGTTCTCCGGGAAATTTCGATAAAACTATATTACATTCAATATGTGGGTATATAGTTCTTAATTCTATCAAAGTGTCTATTACTATATTATCAAAATTCCCTTCCGCCCCCACGTAAAAATGGTCTACACCCTTTTTCACAAGCTCTGTTACCTCTGCCTCGAGGTCGGGTTTTATCACGCAAGTACAATTCCTGTGTCCAAAAAATGTGCATGTACTCATATGCCCTCCGTTTTGACCAGTATAGCGGTCAATATTCTGACTTAGTATAGCATATTATAAATATGATTGCAACCAATACTGGTCAGAAAAGAGGACGGCTGTATGGAACAAAAATTACGCAGAGACAAGAATATAGGTTTCAATCTCGGAAAGTTGCGACAAAAGCACGGCATATCCCAAGAAAAGTTATGTATTGAGCTTCAGCGTCGAGGATGCGATATCGGCAGAAGCACATACGCCAAATATGAAGCCGGAGAACTTAACGTAAAAGTCAGCGTTATTGTCGAACTCAAGAAGATT
>JAZUBZ010000071.1:0-5252 GCA_045638805.1 Eubacteriales bacterium | reverse complement strand
GCTCGCGACTGAGAGGGCAATTTTAGGCTCCCCCCTCTCCGGTACGAACACATTCGCTTAGCGAAGTGTAGTACCACCTCTCCCGGAGGGCGAGGCATTTTTTAGATTTGCTGTTTATAGATCAAAGTTTCGCCGCAAATTCTCTCACTCCACAAGTCTTCCGTCTGTCGTTACGGTTACTATTCTCCACGGGATGAATTTGCCGCTCTGCTGCAATGCTTTTTTAACGGCATTCTCAATCCCGCCGCAGCAAGGCACCTCCATACGTACCACAATCACACTTTTTATATCATTACCCGCGATTATAGACGTAAGCTTGTCAGTATAGTCAACGTTGTCAAGCTTGGGACAGCCAATAAGCGTTACGCGTCCGCGGATAAAGTCACGGTGGAAGTTTCCGTATGCGTATGCTGTACAATCTGCCGCTACCAAAAGATGAGCTCCGTCAAAATACGGTGCGTTTACTGGAACGAGCTTTATCTGCACGGGCCACTGAGAAAGCTCGCTCTGCGCAGGCGCCGCTATCGAGTGGGGTGACTTGATATCTCTGCGTATCGTCTTTGACTTCGTACCGGGACAGCCGCAGGGCAACTTTTCGGGTGTCTTTTTTGCCTTTGCCGCCATCACCGCCGCCTCGTCGTATGCGGGCGCTTCCCTTTCTTCAAAGGTAATTGCACCTGTAGGACAAGCGGGGAGGCAGTCACCAAGCCCATCGCAGTAATCCTCACGGGTAAGACGTGCCTTACCGTCTATCATTTCAATAGCGCCCTCGTGGCAAGCGTCTGCACAAGCGGAGCAACCGTTACATTTTTCTTCGTCTATCTTAATTATTTTTCTTATCATATAAACCTCCATTGAGTTACTCTTGATTTTACACCTATATTATAGTATAATAAAATAGAAAAGTCGGTTGTTTTTACAACAGAAAGCGGTATTTATGAAAGAATTTATACCTGTTTTAAAGAAAACTCGGATGTTTGCGGGTGTCACGGAAGAAGAGATAAGCATGATGCTGTCCTGCCTCGGCGCAAGAAATCGCAAATATAAAAAAGGCGAATATGTGTTTCGTGAAGGAGAGCACATCAACACGATAGCCGTGCCCGTCACGGGGAAATTACACATTCAAAGCGACGACTATTGGGGTAAACGTACGATACTTGGCAAAGTGGACGTAGGCGGGATATTCGGAGAAGCATACGCCGCGTCTGACGGCGGAGAGATCCTTAACGACGTTGTTGCCGTAGAAGACAGTACTGTAATATTCTTTGACGTTAAACGTGTGCTGACAACCTGTCCGTCATCATGCCGTTTCCACAGTTCAGTCGTACAAAATATGTTCTTCGCCGTGGCTGAAAAAAACAGAATGCTTGTGGAAAAGCTGTCTCATATGTCAAAGCGCTCCACGAGAGAAAAGCTTATGTCCTACCTGTCCGAGGAAGCGAAAAAGCATAATACTCCCATTTTTGAGATCCCCTTCAACCGCAGACAGCTTGCTGATTATCTGTCCGTTGACAGAAGCGCTATGTCAAACGAGCTGTGTAAAATGCGGGACGATGGTCTCATTGAATTTGACAGAAACAGCTTTAAGCTGTTGTAATTTTAGCTAAGCTTGTAATATGTCATATATTATGTTATAATTGAAAGTATAAAAGTGCATACGAAAGGCAGACAGCCATGAAATCTATAAGAAACATATATAAAATAGGGCTGGGGCCCTCAAGCTCCCACACGATGGGACCCGCATACGCCACGGCAAGATTTTCCGAAGAATATTTGGACGCCGACTTTATTAAGGTCATCCTGTACGGTTCTCTTGCGAAAACGGGTAAGGGTCACGGCACAGACAGAGCTATTTCCGAAACGCTTGCAGACGTGCGTCACGAGATCGTATTCGACGTGGAAACTCCCACGGACGTTCACCCAAACACCGTGGAGTTTATCGCATACAAGAACGGAGAGATGCTGGGCAATAAAAAATTCTACAGCATCGGCGGAGGTGAGATACGCTGTGACGGTGAAAGCGAATCCTGTGACAGACACATCTACACCGAGCGGAATTTCAGTGAGATCGCATCTCTCTGTAAATCCCACAATATGCGCCTTTCCGATTACGTTTTCGAGAGAGAAGATGCATGTTTCAGATCGTATCTGCTGACTGTATGGAAGACCATGCAGAACGCCATCTTTGAAGGTCTCAGCAAAAACGGAATTCTGCCCGGCGGACTTTCGGTAGAAAGAAAAGCGCAATTTCTGTACGGTCAGAAACACATAGACGAAAGCCCCCAGACACGCGAGAACCGCCTCGTTTGCTCCTACGCATTCGCGGTCAGCGAGCAAAATGCAGACTGCGGAATTATCGTAACAGCGCCTACCTGCGGCTCATGCGGTGTACTTCCCGCTGTGCTGAAATATATGCAGGACAAGAACCGCTTCTCCGACGACGACGTGGTACGCGCTCTTGCCGTTGCGGGACTTATCGGCAACATCGTTGCCACCAACGCATCCATAAGCGGAGCTGAGTGCGGCTGTCAGGCGGAGATCGGAACAGCGTGCAGTATGGCTGCCGCCGCCCTTGGTGAGCTTTTCGAAATGGGCATCGACCAGATCGAATACGCCGCTGAGGTTGCGATGGAGCATCACTTAGGACTTACATGCGACCCCGTCTGCGGACTTGTACAGATCCCTTGTATCGAACGAAACGCAGTAGCGGCAATGCGCGCAATCAATGCCCTGAGCCTTGCAAACTTCCTTTACGGAAGCAGAAAGGTGTCCTTTGACGTTGTTGTTGAGACGATGTACCAGACGGGTAAGGACCTGTCTCACCTGTACCGAGAGACCTCCGAAGGCGGCCTTGCCAAGCTGTATGTGAGATAATGGTATGAGTAGAAAGAAAATCACAAATACGGTCCCAAAGACAGATAATTACCCTGATTGGTATTGGCAATACGGTCTGCATGACGCTAAAATACTGTCGGTATCCGAGCTGCAGCTGTTTCCCGATCATAAAAGTAAGGAACAAAAATATAACCTGTTTGAGATAACACTTGACAGCAGTGCCACCTATGAACAGGACGTGGAAATAATACGGCTGTACAACTATAAGATAAGAACGCCCGACGTGGACATAAACAGTACAGAAAAGCCTTGGTGGATGGATGACACGGTTGAGGTTTTGGACAACGGGCGGTATCTGCTTTCGATCGAATTCGAGACGGCAGACGGCGACCGTAAATATTTCTCTATAGACTTTGAAAGCGCGGACGTTGTGAGAAAAAAGTCATTTTTCTCATTTTTTCGAAAAAAATAGTAAAAAGCACTTGACTGTAAACAAGGTTTACAGTGTATAAGTAAAACGGAGGTGGTAATTTTGAAGATCAAAGAGGTAGAAAATTTGCTATCTGTCTCCCGTTCCAACATCCGTTTTTACGAAAAACAGGGACTTTTTACACCAAGCCGCAGGGATAACAATTACAGGGAGTACACCGAAGAGGATATTGAAGCGCTGAAGAGGATCATCGTTCTGAGAAAGATGGGTTTTACCGTTGATGAGATCGGAGCCATCCAAAAGGGTGAGCTTGACTTTGCGGAGGCTGTGAACACAGCAAAGCTTCGTCTGGAGGAAGAGATCGAAGAGCTGAACGGCTCACTCGAGCTTGTCCGTCAAGTGTCACAAAGACATTCGTCATTTGACGAGATAGACGTCGGCAAAACATGGGACAAGATAAACTGCTCCGAAAAAGCGGGAGAAAAGTTTATCGACGTCTGCAAGGATTATTTGAAGCTGGAGCTTGATTCATTCGACCTTATATGGAAGGTGATTTTCTTCCACGATTTCAAAAAATTAAGAAGGAAGTACGGTATTCCAATAGCTTGTCTGATACTGCTTACTATGTGTATCGCACGCGGTATTGGTAGAGTGGTATTCTGGCACGAATCCTTTTGGTCGGGGGCTCTTTATCCCTTCGCGCTGTTTTTTGCATGTACGCTCTTCATAACGCCATTGTATCTGCTTGGCAAAAAGTATCCTAAAGTTGCAGGATGGATCGCTACAGTATTCGTTATATTAGCAGGTACATTTCTCGCAGGTATCGTTCTGCTGATAATTTTCCTTTTGATACGGTCTGTATTTACGTAAAGTACCGAGGAGGCACATGTCAATTATTTTATATTATAAAAATCACAAGGAGAATAAGTAAGATGACTTTAAAACAAAGTGAGGTGTGTCTTATGAAAAAATCATTATCGTTTTTTTCGATTATTATTCTGTGTATATATTTAACAGGCTGTGTTGGTATGGCCCCCGACGGACCCGAAACACTGACTTTGGGAGAAAACAGTTATAGAACAAACTTTTACGGAACATTGGTTCCAAACAAATATGAATTATCTGATGATAAATTAGAAATTGACAGCATTGTTCTTAACCGTATCAAACACGAATCTTTTGAACTCTACCACGCCGATATAGGTCCAAACGGAGAGGGAACGATCTACTGTTCTCAAAAAGATTATGAAAGTGCTTCTTCCTTTTATAGTGACCCTGAAAATTATTCTCATTACTGTATCCTTGGAGTTGATGCACCACCCCAAAAAACAAAAACGGTTGAACTGATTGACGTAGATACAGCGAAATTTAATGCATTATTAGACTTTGCCGACAGATCAAATTACGATCCCTTCGATAATAAGCACAATGCAAAAATTGAAAAAGTTGATCTTCCTATGCCTGACAATACTAAAGACACACGTTTGGTCTTTTACAAGGAAAGCTCCGATCAACTTCTTTATTCCTCCAAGAGAACACATTACTATATTATTGACGGGCATCTTTACGCTGTATATCGATATGATTTCGGACACGGCGAATACGAAAAGTTAATTGCAGTAAAAGCCCCGGATGAAATCAGCAGTTATTTTGTGGAGTATATGAAACCTTATATACAAAATTAACGGTCAAGTGACAGGTAATTTTACAGTATTGTTGTCACCCAATATGCTACACCTGCTCAGATGCCGTAAAGGATGACGGGTTCCGCTATTACTTTTGCTTTTCTGATTAGTATTTAAAGTTTCAGGATCCTATCCTCGATACACTTAATGACCTCGATAAAGGTCTCGTCGCTTTGTCCCGTAGGATCGGCGAGTCCCCAATTATCGTCAAACTCTCTCCCTATAAAAGGACATCCCACATCACATCCCATAGAGATTGCAATATCGGGGGATGGGATTTTATCAAAGGTCTTGCTATATTG
>JAZUBZ010000070.1:0-2434 GCA_045638805.1 Eubacteriales bacterium | reverse complement strand
ATCGTTTGATGACCAACGTTACCCCAAACAAGGAACTCGTCACCGTAAAGTGAGATGTTCTTTTTGTACTCCAATGTAACGGCACTTGATATCATACTACTTGAAGTAAAAGTGTATTTGTTTCCGTTTCTGCTGACAGTAATTCCGCTACCGCTTGTACAGGTGATATCCACTCCCGTATTGTTGGTATCTGTGAGAGTTATCGAATATTTCTGCGTTGCCGCGTCGTATCTGAGCGTATGAGTCGGTGCACTGTCTCTGTCCGATTTTGTGAAAGAGGGGACAGTGGCGTGAGTAGCCATCTTTGAAAGTATCCAGTTATACGCAAGTTCTGCGGGTCTGCCCTTGATCTCGTCGTAAAACTGATCTGCTCTGATATTCCCGTTATTCACTCGGGTTGTGGGTGATGTACGGATGCCTTGCTGATACTCCCAAATGATCTCCTGAGTTGCAATGGAAAAATCGTCCTCGTTAATACCGTCAATGGGTAACGCCTTACCCGGTTGCCATCCGTAAATGGTTGCAAGCATAATGCCGCGCCTTGCTGTCATAGGCATAATATTGAAATATGCGCTGTTTGCAGAATTTGAAGACACGTATGTGGCGTTACCGAGGCTGATATCAATGCCGTATTCGATACAAAGTGCCTGCATTACCTCGCCGTTTTGGATAATGCTCAGCTTAGTTCGTCTTGTACCGATCTGACTCGGCTCGATATATGTTGAACCGTCTGCATTGTATCTTAGTGCGTAATGGTTTGCTCCCACGGGGTAGTCAGCACCGTCATATCCAACGTATGCGGCTCCGTAAGCGGAGTCAACTGTCTGTCCCGATGACGTGGAGAAGGCGAATGTGCTTATCGCCGACAACGGGAACATTGTGACCGTCATAATTACTGCAAGTAATAGTGACAGCCAACGTTTTGAGGCTTGTGTGATGGTTGGTTTCATTGTGTAGATCCTTTCTTCTTTTGAAAATACAAAAGCCTCCCGTTTATTACGAGAGGCTGATTGCCGTGATTAGTGTAAAAAGTAGATTTCGTAACCGTCCGAAAGATGAAGAACGTATATCGTGAAGTGTGTGATAGGCTCACCGCCGTACAGATGATATTCAGCGTAAGACAAAACATAGTCCCGCAGACTCCGCTTCAGCATTTCTCCGCAGAATGATGAGTTTGCCGTGATAGGCAGCTCCCACGATGAATTATCGGGAGTGATTACCTCACCGTCCTTGCATGTTGTGCGGTGTGTCATTCCCATGCTTTCACCAAGTGCGATAAGTTCCGCCTTAATGTATTCGATATCAAACGGTGCATCGTATGGTGTTTTCGTGGGTTCGGGAATAGGTTCGGGTTCGGTAACTTTGGTCGTAGTCTCTGTCTCAGTTGTTGTCTCCTCGGGTTTCGTAGTCTCGGGAGGTTCAGTTTCGCGTGTGGTTTCAGGCAGGAGTGTTTCTTCGCGCCATGTTGTCTCCGCTGTTGTTTCGGGATATGCTGTAGTTTCCTCAGTATTTTCGGTCGGTGTGGAGGTAGGTTCCTTTGATATGGATTCTGTGGTAGGGGGATAAGTTTCGATAACCTCGGTTGTTGTTTCAAGCACCTCGGTTTGCGGCTCTGTCGCAACTGTATGAGTCACCTCTACGGGAACAGCCTCAGTGACTACTGTTGTCTCAGTTTCAGCTATAGTCTCACTCTTTAGCGATATCTCAGAAAAAAGCTCGCTACCGGCTGAAAAAGAAGATTTCCCCGTCGGTGCTGCAGTTTCAGGCTCCGTCGAGCTTTCAAGTGCAATTTCAACGGGATATTCGCTTTCACCTACAGCGTCAGCGTTCGTACATCCGACAAGTGTAACTGTAATCAAAGTTAAAGCCAATATCAAATATATTCTTTTCATATTCATCCCTCCATGTACCCATATTTTACGATATTCACCGTAAAACTTCAAAGGTGCGACAGAGTATATACTTTCTCTTTTTCGGCTGGTTCAGCAGGTTACGAGGGGGAGAGGTGTGGAGAGGGGGAACAGCCAAACGAATCCCCGACACTAAGACTCAAATGGGTACACTTATCCCATGGCGAGGATTATCTGCTTTGATCACGCTGTCTTCTGCGGTAAAGCTCGAGCGCTTTGATTATCGTATCTTCGATCTTCTGCACGGGCGTCCCCGGTGTGAAGTATTTGCTGATACGTTCTGTTGGAATTTTGAGTTTTTCTTTCTGATTGGGTTTCTCCTCCTGCATAATTGAGAGGATTACATCATCATTTAGCTTACCTTCCTTTGAGAAGCTTCGCATTTTGATAGCTTGTACGTGTGATGGTGTGCAATCCTCACACTCGATAGTTTCAACAAGGCTTCGCTGTTCTTCTTCGGACAGGTAGGAAAGCTCAACTGCAGGTCGCATAGCTACTTTTCCTTCATCTACCATATCAAGAAG
>JAZUBZ010000069.1:0-5000 GCA_045638805.1 Eubacteriales bacterium | reverse complement strand
ATTTCCACATTGACACCATTGCATTTTTTTAGGCTAAAAAGTAACTACTCATAGCTAAAGCTTTTTAGTACCACCAGCACTGCTGGTGGTTTTCTTATAACCAACAAAGAAGGTCACCGTGCGTAACGGTGACCTTTTGTTCTTTTATACTTTTTAGGATGGCTTTTTAAGCAAGATTTTGCGGATAGAGAATACCTGCAGGACGAACATACCTATGTAGTATACGTTCCAGATTAAGACGTTGATCCCCATACGGCCGCCTACGAAAATAAACATGGGAATGCTTCCTACAGTCATCGCGATGACCGCGATGGCGAGAGGACGGGTGGGAGTATGAAACAGATCATCTATCATGAGGATAGCGTCGATAAGATAGAAAACAATGCTGACGATAGCAGCCATAAGGGAAAATACCCATAAGCCGAAGGAATACGAACCTCTGGGGACGTCTCCGACAATGGGAGTTTCAAAAATTGATACTACCAGTGCGATGAGAACCAGCACAAAGCTGATAACGCTTACAGCCATTGCGATCATCGCGGGGATCTTACTTTTTAAAGTGCGTACCATAACACCACCTCCATAAAGTTTTATCGGATTTCTGTATTTATTATATCATGAAAACGAGAGAAGCGTCAAGAGAAAAAGTAATATCGTTCGTCTGTAGCCGTATAGACGGCGCGTGGCGTACATTTGCGGGAGGTCGCATTTCGTTTCGCGAAATGCTGTATCCATCCCCTACATCGTTGGGGGACGGAATTTGTGCGATGTCCAATCGCGCACATGCGAGAAGTATGCGAAAGACCACCGCCATCCGCATTTCGTCAAGCCGACGAAGCGGCAAAAATGTCGCAGACTGCCGCGCGTTTTTTTTGGACATCGGAGGGGGGCAAATGCACCCCCTACTTCCGCATGACGGAAGTAGGGGGAACGTCCAGGGAGTGCGTAAGCACTCGCCTGTTTCCGCGTAGCGGAATACAGTGGAGGCATTTTTTGGTTCCGTCTTTTTCGCGAAAAAGCGGAATAGTGTACGATATTTAGGAGGATGTGTTTGCAGAAACGTCCTCTCCGCCTCGTACCTCGGCACCTCTCCTGAAGTGAGAGGCATATGGTGTAGCCACAGAGACGGTGCGGATCGTTTGTTTTCGGGACGACATGTAAATCGCCCCTACGGTGCTGATTGGAAAATCTAACGTAACAGGTGATAGATAAACACAGAGAAAAAAATCCCCGCCTTTTGATCTCCTCCTTTACAATCCGACCGAAATATGCTAAAATGTATGTATATATGCCTTTTTCAACATTTTCCCGTGGAGGTGTTTATTATAAAGCTACGTTTTTTGTCTGCGCTCATTGCGCTGACCATACTTACAGCATTATTCACGTCATGCAACACTCCCGAACATTCCCATAATATGGTCGTTCCCGATTCCGCATCCGAGTCCGAGACAGAAGTATTCACCGTGACGGAGGAAACATTCCTCGAAACAGAAAGTGAAGTTACTTCGCCCGCATCCGTTGATATCGACTTCAGAGATGCCTTCCACGCCTTCTATCAAGTAGGATTTGCCACAATGGATATAGAAAATATCATGCAAGAGGAAATAGGTATGCCCAACGGGTGCGAGGCTGTATCTCTTTCTATGGCTCTCAGTTATTACGGTTTCGACGTGGATGCCCGTATTCTGTTCGAGGGATTCATGCCCCACGGAAAATACGGTGAGGCAAACCCATTCTACGAATACGTTGGCAGTCCAAAGAACAGAACAGGATACGGCTGTTATGCTCCGTGCATTGTTGAGACAGCCAATAAATTTCTTGAGAACCGCGGTTCCAAAAGACGCGCCCATGATATCAGCGCCTCTTCCGTGTACGAAATCCTCGGTTATGTGTGGAACGGGATCCCGGTTATTATCTGGGGTACCCTCGGAATGGAACTCTCCGACGTGCTTGACTCCTGGTACTTCGACGGGGAAAGAGTATATTGGTACAATCTCTCCCACTGCGTACTCATTACGGGTGTGAAGGGAGATAACTTTATCATCTGCGACCCTATGGTGGGAAAGGTAGAATACCCCATTGAAAAAGTGGAGGCGGCATATACTCAGATATACAGTCAGGCGGTTGCCATCTGGTAAATATTCCTTAATTATCACTTCTTTACATAGCATGGGAACGTCCTGCCGAACACCTCTGTGATCACCTGCGAAAACCCTCGTAAATATGAATAAAATGACGTTAAAACCTTGACATAAAGCAAGGTTTGTGGTATACTAAAAGTGTTGTTGTACAACGTTCTTTGCGACTGACGGATATGTGGAGCACCACGTGGAAACAAAGAATGTGCCGGGATATTTTTTCCGGCTTAAGCCGACCGTCTGGGCACATTTACTCCGTTTGGAGCAAGTGTGCCCTTATCTTTTTAGGCATATGCGGAATACGCATCAACGAATAATAATATGGCAACACTAATAAAAAGCATAAATTTGAAAGGATGTAACACCATGAAAAAAGTCGGTATCGTTATGGGCAGCGACAGCGATCTGCCTATCCTCCAGAAATCCATAGACACTCTGAAAGCTCTTGAAATTCCTTATGAGGTACATGTGTATTCTGCGCACAGAACTCCCGTGGAAGCAAGAGATTTTTCTGTTAATGCACGTGAGCGCGGCTTTGGTGTTATCATCGCCGCTGCAGGCATGGCGGCTCACCTTGCGGGCGCCGTTGCCGCAAATACAACTCTCCCCGTTATCGGCATCCCCTGCAAGAGCTCTAACCTTGACGGTCTCGATGCTCTTCTTTCCACAGTTCAGATGCCTTCCGGTATCCCCGTAGCTACCGTTGCTATCAACGGAGGAGCTAACGCGGCGCTTCTGGCGGCTCAGATCCTTGCGGTAAGCGACGCAGACCTTGCGGCAAAGCTTGACGCTAAGAGAGTAAGTGACGCAGCTGCAGTTCTCTCTAAGGACGCGGCAGTTTCCGCTCAGTTCAACTGATTATAGCAAAACGACATATAGATATTAAAACAACGAAAGGAAGGTCTTAACCATGGGAGGTTTTTTCGGAGCAGTCTGCAAGCATGACGCAATCGAAGACGTATTCTTCGGAACAGACTATCATTCACATCTCGGTACCCGTCGCGGCGGTATGGCAGCATACGACCCTGAACGCGGACTTCAGAGAGACATCCACAATATCGAAAACTCACCCTTCAGAACCAAGTTCTCAAAGATATTTGACGATATGTGCGGTACCTCCGCCATCGGATGTATCAGTGACAGCGATCCTCAGCCGCTTTTGATGCGCTCTTCCCTTGGCAAATTCGCAATCTGCATGGTGGGCGCCATCAATAATTCCGATGAGCTTATCGATAAATACTTCACCGAGTCCGGCGGTCACTTCAACGCAATGACGGGCGGTGCTGTCAACGCCACAGACCTTGTAGCTGCTCTCATCAGCCGAAAGGCGGACTTTGTTGAAGGTATCAAATTCGTTCAGGAAAATATCGAAGGAAGCCTTTCCCTGCTCATCCTCAAGGGCGACGGCAAGATCATCGCCGCACGCGACAAGCTTGGCAGAACGCCCATCCTCATAGGTAAGAACGACGGCGGCTTCTGCGCATCCTTTGAGTCCTTCGCATATCAGAAGCTTGACTACGAGGACTACTACGAGCTTGGTCCCGGTGAGATCGTTGAGCTTTCCGCAGACGAAATGGTACAGCTCTCCGCCCCCGGATGTGAAATGAAGATATGCTCATTCCTCTGGTCCTACTACGGTTACTCCTCTTCCAACTACGAGGGCGTAAACGTTGAAGCTATGAGATATAAAAACGGCGAGATCATGGCAGAGTACGACGCATCCCGCGGCGTTGCTCAGGACCTTGACTACGTCAGCGGTATTCCCGATTCGGGAACTCCCCACGCCATAGGTTACGCCAACAAGAACGCGGCGCCCTTCGCCCGTCCTTTCATCAAGTACACCCCCACGTGGCAGAGAAGCTTCACTCCTGCCAAGCAGGTTGACAGAAACCGCATTGCAAAGATGAAGCAGATCCCCGTACCCGAGCTTATCCGCGACAAGAAGCTTCTCTTCGTAGACGATTCCATCGTCCGCGGAACACAGCTTAAGGAAACCGTCGACTTCCTATACGACAACGGTGCGAAGGAAGTCCACATGAGAAGCGCGTGTCCCCCCATCATGTACAACTGCAAGTACCTCAACTTCACCCGCGGAAGAAACGAAATGGAGCTTATCGCCCGCCGCACCATCATGGAGCTTGAAGGCGAGGAGGGTATGAAGTACATCGAGGAATACTGTGACCCCGATACCGAGCGCGGCAGACGCTTGAGAGATCACATCTGTAAGACTCTCAATTTCTCCTCTCTCGAGTTCCAGTCACTTAACGGTATTATCAAGGCAATCGGCCTTGAGCCTTGTAAGCTGTGCACCTACTGCTGGACAGGTAAAGAATAATAAAGTTTAAAATATATTCACCATAAATACAACAGATTTGAAGGAGTAAAAGTTATGCATTCCAATTCCAGAAGCGAAAGCTACGCTGCTGCAGGCGTTGATATTACCGCCGGCTACAAAGCAGTTGAACTTATGAAAAAGCACGTTGCACGTACAAAGAACGAAGGTTGCCTTGACGACGTAGGAGGCTTCGGCGGTTGCTTCGGCCTTCCCATGGCAGGTATGGAGGAGCCCGTTCTCGTATCCGGTACTGACGGCTGCGGAACAAAGGTAAAGATGGCTATCCTCATGGACAAGCACGACACCATCGGTATCGACGCCGTTGCAATGTGTGTAAACGATATGATCTGCTGCGGCGCACGTCCCCTTTTCTTCCTTGACTACATCGCTTGCGGTAAGAACATCCCCGAAAAGATCGCTGCTATCGTCGGCGGTGTTGCAGAGGGTTGCGTTCAGTCCGGTGCCGCTCTCATCGGCGGTGAGACCGCTGAGCATCCCGGCATGATGCCCGTAGAGGAATACGACCT
>JAZUBZ010000068.1:0-18054 GCA_045638805.1 Eubacteriales bacterium | reverse complement strand
CAGATGGTAGTATCGAAATCGATGGCAGACCCTTGGATAAAATTAGTAGTACCTACAGTCTTATAACTGTTGTACGACAAGAAGCGACCTTGTTCCACGACACATTGCGAAACAACCTGACAATGTATCAAGAAGCATCAGACAACAAACTGTTTGATGCACTGAAAAGCGTTGGGCTTGACAGATATGCTAACACGCAAGCATTGGACGATATCATTTCTGAAAATGGATCTAACTTCTCAGGTGGTGAGAAGAAACGGATTTGTCTTGCCCGAGCATTGTTGCGAGATACTGATGTGCTGATCCTCGATGAGCCGTTAGCAAACCTAGATGGTGTAACTGCGGAACGTATTGAAGATCTTTTGCTGTCGATTCAAAATAAAACTATTTTGGTTGTATCACATCAGTTTACTGATGAAAAGCTATGTCGCTTTGATCAAGTAGTTGATTTCACAATGGCAAAATAACTAATAACTGCCCTGAGAACGAATCTCAGGGCAGTATTCTTATATTCACTTCACACTAACCTTAGCGGCAGTAAGTGTATTCTCGAGAAGCATTGTTATCGTCATAGGGCCAACACCTCCTGGAACGGGAGTGATAGCGGATGCCTTCGGTTCTACAGACGCGAAATCAACGTCGCCCGTCAGCTTGCCGTCTTCTTTGCGGTTCATTCCTACGTCAATAACCACAGCGCCTTCCTTTACCATGTCGCCTGTGATAAAGTCAGCTTTACCGATGGCTACAACGAGAATATCCGCGCGGCGGGTCACCTCAGCAAGGTCACGGGTTCTTGAATGGCAAATGGTAACAGTACCGTTTGCGTGAAGAAGGAGCATTGCCATAGGCTTTCCTACAATATTACTTCTACCCACTACCACACATTCCTTACCCGTTACGTCTATGTTTTCGTACTCGAGAAGCTTCATAACACCTGCAGGTGTGCAAGGCAGAAAGCTGTAGTCACCAAGCATGATCTTACCCGTGTTTACTACGTGGAAAGCGTCAACGTCCTTTTCGGGGGGGATAGCTTCAAGAACTGCCGCCTCGTCGAGATGCTTCGGAAGGGGAAGCTGAACGAGGATTCCGTGGATCTTTTCGTCCCTCTTTAACTCATCAAGCTTTGCCATAAGCTCATCCTGTGTGGTCTCCTCAGGCATTTCGCATACTACAGAGTAAAAACCTACGCCTTCACAGCCAAGCTTCTTATTCTTAACGTACACCTTTGATGCCGGGTCGTTACCTACGATAACAACCGCAAGGCCGGGGGTGACGCCCGTTTCACTTATAAAATCTGCGCATCTTCTCTTAATATCCTCGCGTACTGCAAAGGATATCGTCTTTCCGTCAATTATCTTCGCCATTGCCTGTGTCCTCCGATACATGTTCTTCAACTGTGGTATCGTCTGAATCGTTTACTTCCGTCTTTTCATCAACATTATCACACTCTTCACATTTACAGTTACTTTCACATTCGTCTTGTGTAACAGCGGGTACTGCCCCGTCGATCATAGCTATTCTGCGTTTTTTTGCGATGAGTGCAAAAATGATTGTAAACACCACACCTGCAATGAATGTGAGGGCGCCCACAAGCTGAGATACTCTTAGTGTATCACCGATCATAAGGCTGTCAGTTCTGAGTCCTTCGATCAGCATTCTGCCGAAACCGTACCAACCCATGTAGAAAAAGAAAATCTGACCGTCAAACTTCTTTTTTCTGTAGATGAGGTTCGCAATTACGAATCCGAGCAAGTTCCAAAGAGATTCGTAAAGGAAGGTGGGGTGAACGTATTCTCCGATAAAGCCGTGGTCTCCGAGGTTAGTAAGGATTCCCATTCTCCAAGGGAGGTTAGTTTCCGTACCGTAGGCCTCTATATTGACGAAGTTACCCCAACGTCCGATGATCTGACCAATCATTACTGCCGGCGCCGCCACGTCAACAAGCTTTAAAAGACGGATCTTCTTGATCTTACAATACACGACGATAGTTAAAAATCCAGCGATAATTGCGCCGTAAATGGCAAGTCCGCCTTCCCAAACGGCGACCGCATTTTTTAGCGTTCCGAGAAGGTTCTGAACAAAACCTTTGCCCGTCACAAGATAATTGTCAAATTCGAATATAACGTAATAAAGTCTGGCACCTATAATACCGAAAAGAACGAGAAAGAAGGCAAGGTCGATAATATCATCGGATTTGATCTTCTCAGTCTTGGCTCTGAATACTGAGTAAAGAACAGCTAAGATAATACCGGTACATATTATGATACCGTACCACGCAACGTCACGTCCGAACACTGAAAACGCAACCTTATTAAGCTGAAACGGCTCGATTCCAAGTCCGGGAAATGAGATATAATTCATTGTAAATAAACCTTTCGTTTTAAAAAATACGCAAAGGGAGGGAGCAATACAGCTTCCCTCCCCACATATATTATTCGTCTGCGTTTTCCCAGTTATGATAGATATTCTGAACGTCGTCGCTATCCTCAAGATGCTCGATGAGAAGGTTCATATTCTTGATATCATCTTCGCTTTCGAGAGTAACGTAGTTGGAAGGGATCTTGTCTTCTTCAGCACTCTCGATAGTGTAGCCTGCCTCTTCAAGAGCATCGCGAACTGCCATAAGATCTGAGGTCTCGGTATAGATCTCGAAAACTTCCTCGTCTGCTACGAAGTCAGCGGCACCTGCTTCGAGAGCCGCCTCCATGAGAGTATCCTCGTCAACAGAGTCATCCTTAAGGATAATGATAACTCCCTTGTCCTCAAAGAGGTAACTTACGCAACCTGTGGAACCAAGGTTTCCGCCGTACTTGTCAAAGTAGTGACGAACGTCGGATGCAGTTCTGTTTCTATTGTCGGTCGCTGTCTCAACGATAACAGCAACACCGGAGGGACCGTAGCCCTCGTAAAGAATCTCTTCGTAAACAACGCTGTCTGCACCTGACGCCTTCTTGATAGCTCGGTCGATATTGTCGTTGGGAACATTGGATGCCTTAGCCTTTGCGATAAGGTCCTTGAGTTTTCTGTTTGTCTCGGGATTTCCACCGCCCTCGCGTACTGCGATAGCGATCTCCTTACCGATCTTTGTAAATACCTTCGCCTTCTGCGCGTCGGTCTTTGCCTTTTTATTTTTTATATTATTCCATTTGCTATGTCCGGACATATTTATACCTTCTTAATTGTGAATTAGATTTTCTCGGGTGTTCTCATGCAGATAAGACGGAGAGCTGTTCTAAGTACAGTGTTGACAGCAGATGTGATTCTGAGTCGCATAACACGCTGTTCTCCCTCGCATGCGATGATAGGACAGTTGTGATAGAAACGATTGAATACTGTACAAAGATCGATAATATATCTTGTGATATTTGAAGGCTCAAGCTCGTTAACAGCTGCTGAAACTCTTTCGGGGAACTTAGCAAGGCATCTGATGACCTCGCCTTCCTCGTCAGAGGAAATCGTGCCGCCTGCGGTGAAGTCGATTCCTTCAGCCTTTGCCTTACCGAGAATACTGCAGGTACGAGCGTAGGTATACTGAGCGTAGGGACCTGTACTTCCCTCGAAGCTGAGGGCAGACTCAAGAGTAAAGCTCATATCCTTAATACGGCTGTTGAAGAGGTAGTTGAACACGATTGCGCCAACACCTACAGCTTCAGCGATCTCGTCTGCGTTTTCGATATCGGGATTCTTCTCGCGCATTACCTCGCGAACCTTTTCGATAGACTGACGGAAAAGGTCCTTTAACAGGACAACGTTACCGGTACGTGTTGCAAGCTTAGCACCGCCAATGCTGACAGTTCCGTAAGGAACGTGAACCAGCTTGTCTGCCCAATCATAACCCATGAGTTCAACCACCTTGAACCACTGAGCAAAGTGGAGGCTCTGACCAGAGGAAGTAACGTAGATGCACTTATCAAAGTCGTAAGTGTTCTTACGGTATACCGCAGCAGCGATGTCACGTGTAGGATACAGAGTGGAGCCGTCACGCTTAAGAATGAGACAGGGGGGCATTCCGTAGCTTTCGAGGTCAACGATGGACGCGCCATCATCAAGCTTAAGAAGATCCATTTCACGCATCTTCTCGATCTGAGGAGCCATCTTATCGGAGTAGAAGCTCTCTCCGTTATAGCTGTCGAAGGTGATACCAAGCTGATCGTATGTTACGGCATATTCCTTGAAGCTTACGTCAATAAACCACTTCCAGAGAGCGATATTCTCAGGATCGTGATCCTCAAGCTTCTTGAACTCTGCTCTTGCTTCGTCATTAAGCGAAGGATCTGCTTCAGCAGCCTCGTGGAACTTAACGTAAAGCTCAACAAGAGCATCGATTCCCTCTCTCTCAACCTTTTCACGGTCGCCCCAGCGCTTGAAAGCAACTATCTGCTTACCGTTCTGAGTACCCCAGTCGCCCAGGTGGTTGATACCAACACAGTCGTAGCCCTCGAACTGATGGAGGAGCTTAAGTGAGTGACCGATAACAGTAGTACCAAGGTGTCCGATGTGGAAGGGCTTTGAAATATTGGGAGATGAGTAGTCGAGAACTACTGTCTTCCCCTCGCCCTTACCGGAAGATCCATACTTTTCGCCTTCTGCTTCAACCGCGGAAATTACGTTCATCATAGCCGCGCTTGAAAGCTTGAAGTTAAGATATCCGCCTACAGCAGTAACGGACTCGAAAGCCTCGTTTGCCACAGCAGCTGCAAGCTCTGCGGCAATCTTGGGAGGAGCTGCACGGAGAGTTCTGCTGAGCTTAAAGCAAGGGAACGCAAGGTGACCCATAGACTCATCCGGAGGATATTCCAACATGTCTGCAAAGGAAGCAGCGTCAAGGTCACTGTTGTTCCAGATATTAGAAACGGCTTCTGCGATAAGCGCACCCGCCGTAAGTTTCAGTTTCTGCATTTGTTTTTCCTGCCTAAATTATTTAAGTTTGGCAGCATTTTTACCGAAATTCGGCAAAATACCGTCTTTTCGAAAAGGGGACAAAACCCGCCGTAGAGGAGCTTACCGAAAGCAAGCTCCTCTACCGTGATTTGTTTCAAAAATTATTATTTCTTCTCGCAAGCTCTTTTCTGATTCTGTGCATCAAGAATAGAGTGGATCTTCTGAGTAGGATTGAGAAGAGTACCGATAGACTTATTCTGGTTGAGGGTGTCGATGAGGAGAGCAACGTACTTGCACATATTAACCTCAGCGTACCACTCCTTATCAAGAAGTCCGTCGGGATGATAGATAAGGTTGGTGGTAAAGCACTTGTCGAAAATGCCGTCTGCGTAAGCCTTGTCGAATACTTCAAAGCCGTTTACAAAGAGACCGAAGGTTACGAAGAAGAATACACGCTTCGCACCCTTTTCCTTGAGTTGCTTTGCAACGTCGATGATAGAATCACCGGAAGCGATCATATCGTCGATGACGATAGCATCTTTACCCTTAATATCGCGACCGAGGTACTCGTGAGCCTCGATGGGGTTTCTTCCGTCGATAATAACGGAGTAGTTACGTCTCTTGTAGAACATACCAAGCTCAAGTCCGAGGACGGAAGCGTAGTACATTGTTCTGGACATCGCACCCTCGTCGGGAGAGATGATAACGGTATCGTCATGGTCAAGAGAGATATCGGGAATGTTGCGTACAAGCGCCTTGAGCATCTGATATGTAGGACGGATGTTATCAAAGCCTGTGAGCGGAATAGCGTTCTGTACTCTGGGGTCGTGTGCATCGAATGTGATGATGCTGGACACGCCCATCTGTACAAGCTCCTGAAGTGCGAGAGCACAGTCAAGGGACTCTCTGGAGCTTCTCTTATGCTGTCTGCCCTCGTAAAGCATGGGCATGATAACTGTGATGCGGTTAGCCTTACCGCCGATAGCGGCGATAATACGCTTAAGATCAGCGTAGTGATCGTCGGGACTCATGGGAACCTCGCGGCCGAACATCTTATATGTTACGCCGTGATTGAAGCAGTCGGAAATGATGTAAACATCACGTCCGCGCATTGTTGTGTGAAGGAGACCCTTTGCCTCACCGGAACCGAATCTGGGGCACTCTGCGTTGATAACGAAGGACTCGTCGTCATCGTGGTTTCTCCACTCTTTGAGATAATACTCAACCTGGTCAACGAACTGGTCGCAGCCCTTCATTCCAATTACACTAAGCTCACCGTATAAACTGTCTCTCATTTTAGATACCCTTCCTTATCTTAGTTTGAGTTATGTCTTGTTGTTATTGAACTATTTAAATAAACGATCAAAGCTCTACGCCACGGAGGATTCTTGCCTCAGCCTCAGCACACCAGAGACCGCCGTTAGCCTTACAAGCTGCGTCAAGATCACGGTAAAGGTCACCAAGCTCTGTACCGGCAAGCTCCTCTGCCTTAGCAGCGAAGTCCTCGATAGCAGTCATAGGCATTTCGATGTGTGTATATACAAGCTTCTTTGCACCCTTGATCTTAGGAAGATTGAGAGTTGTCTCAGCGCAGGAATCAAGACCGCCTACGTGAGTGATCATACCGGAGGGATCGAGCATCTTGCGCTCCATCATTGCGATAGATTCCTTCATATCGTCTGTGTTACCACCGCTGGTACCAACGATATGAGTTGCACCGTAATGTACGTTATAGAAGTTAAACATTGCGGAGAACTCTGTATTTGTGGGACCTGCGAAGAAGTTAAGACAGCCGTCACGTCCGAGGATAGCGTCACCCTGCTCAACAACGCTCTTAACGGGAGCGTAAACGAACACGTCATTGTAGCCCTCACCGCCAGTAAGGCTTCTGAGGTACTCAACGGGATTTTCCATAGCAGCTGTGTTTACGTACATGAGCTTAACACCCATTCTCTCAGCCTCTTCAACGGTAACGATCTCAGCAGCTCTTGCAAGTCTTGCGTCGTCGATATCTGTTACAACGAGGAGAGAAGGACGTCTGTCGCAGTGGATAGCGTAGTCAACCGCACCGAGACCCATGGGACCTGCACCTGCAAGGATAGCGGACATACCGCCCTCGGTGATACCCATATCGTGTACGTAAGAGCCGGGAGTTGTGTGATAGTTAGCGTGGTAACCGCCAACGATACAGCTCATAGGCTCAGCAAGGCTTCCGTAGAAGTATGCATCACCCTTGTAAGGAAGGAGGCATCCGCACTCCATACACTCGTTGGGAAGGATGATATATGTAGCAGCACCGCCGCAGTATGCGTAGGAGTAACCGGGAGCCTCAAGGGAACCCTTGTAGTTAAATGCAGGCTGGATTACGAACTTGTCTCCTGCCTTAAAATCATTCTGCCACTTTGCGCCGACCTCAACGATCTTACCGCAGAACTCGTGGCCAATGATGATAGGATTATTTTCAACATCGTCAGGAACTCTCTTATGGTCGCTTCCCTGAGATGCTGCCTTGTAAGAAGACATACAAATGCTGTCGGATACAACGCAAGCAAGGATCTCATCGTCCTTGATAGCGGGAAGTTCAAACTCTTCAAGTCTGAGGTCCATCTTACCGTAAAGTCTTACTGCCTTGGTATTCATAATATTACCGTACCTTTCGATTGTTTATATTAATTTTTATTTTTTAAACTTATCAAACAGACGTCTGAGTCTTGCGGAATTCTTACCTGCGTCAGGGTTTTCACGGCGCGTGAGACAAATTAAGTTTCCGTCACCGTCAATCTCTCCCCAAAAAGCGTCTCCCTCTTTTACACCGTCCGGCAAAAGACCGGTCGATATCTCATACGAGCGAAAATTATTATCCGTCAGGACTGCAAGCCGTCCATCCTCGATCCTGTCGAGGATAAGAGGAATCTTCATCGTCTCTTAAGCTCTGTAAAACCGATCTTGCGGCGAACCTTGGACATCGTGCGGTATGCGTTACGCCAAGCTTCCTCAGCGCCATCTGCCATAACGTTCTCAAGATATGCCTTGTCAGCCATAAGACGGTTAAACTCAGCCTGAACGGGAGCGAGGGCATCAGCACAAGCTTCACCTACCGCAAGCTTGAAGTCACCGTATCCGCGACCTGCAAACTCAGCCTCTATCTCAGCGTCAGTTTTACCTGTGAATGCAGAGTAAATGGTCATGAGGTTGGATACGCCTTCCTTGTCGGGAGCACGACGCACCTCACAGCCGGAGTCTGTAACGGCTCTCTTAAACTTCTTAATGATGGTATCCTTGGGGTCAAGAATACGTACAACAGCGTTCTCATTCTCGTCGGATTTAGACATCTTCTTTGAAGGCTCTGCAAGAGACATGATACGCGCGGTAGTCTGGGGAATATAAGGATCGGGGATCACGAATGTGTCACCATAGATCGCGTTAAATCTTGCGGCAACGTCGCGAGTCAGCTCAAGGTGCTGCTTCTGGTCGCTGCCAATGGGAACAAGCTCTGTCTGATAAAGAAGAATGTCCGCAACCATAAGTGCGGGATATGTGAAGAGACCTGCATTGATATTATCTGCATTCTTCTGAGACTTGTCCTTAAACTGAGTCATACGGGAAAGCTCACCGAACATGGTGTAGCAGTCAAGTATCCAACCGAGTTCAGCGTGAGCGGAAACGTGGCTCTGCACAAAAAGTGTATTCTTCGCGGGGTCAAGACCGCACGCCATATAGAGAGCAAGAGTCTCATAGGTTCTGCGTCTGAGATCCGCAGGATTCTGTCTTACAGTGATAGCATGCTCGTCGACTACGCAGTAGTAGCACTTGTATTCGTCAGAGAATGCCGAAAAATTCTTGATCGCACCCAGATAGTTGCCGAGGGTGAGGACACCCGAGGGCTGTACACCTGAGAAAACGACTTTTTTATCTTTAAACATACTTTGGAGTGCCTTTCCGTGTACATAAATTTAACAAATACATATACATCAAAATTATACAATAAACACTGCCCTTTTGTCAATGGGAAAGGCGACAAAACACACACAAATATCTGCATGAATCTGTACACTTCGGCAAATAGGAATGTTTTTTTGCATTTTTTTCGATTTCTATTTGATTTTGGGACGATTTGTGGTAAAATAGAATTACTGAGCACAACAAAAGGAGGTATCCTGTGAAAACACTTGAAGAACTTAAAGCAGCTTGTGAAAGCTGCACTGCATGTCCTCTCCACAGTACAAGGACAAACTGTGTTTTCGGAGACGGCAACCCTGATGCCCGCCTTATGTTCGTCGGCGAAGCACCCGGCGAAAAGGAGGATCTGAGCGGTATTCCCTTCGTCGGCGCGGCAGGACAGCTGCTTGATCTTTATCTTGACGCGGTTGGTATAGACAGACATGACGTATATATCGCGAACATACTGAAATGCCGTCCGCCGAGAAACCGTGATCCGCTTCCGGAGGAACAGGATGCCTGCATGGGATACCTGCGTGAGCAGGTTAAAATAATCCGCCCTAAAATGATAGTATGCCTCGGCAGAATATCTGCAATGAGGCTCATATCGCCGGATTATAAGATCACGAAAGAACACGGGCAAATAGTTAAAAAAGGCAATTTCCTCATGACTGCCGTCTATCATCCGTCAGCGCTTCTCAGAGACTCTTCAAAGAAAGAAGCTATGTATATCGACATGAAGAACATCAAGGCTACAATTGAAAGCCTTGAGTAATCCAAGCCGTTTTTCGTTTCATACGGAAAACGGCTTTTACGTATGCGCCTGTCGAAAAAGCAGAGGTATAAAAACTGTATCTTGTTTTATACAAGCACCGAAGTATTTCCTTCAAAAACTACAATTTACACTACTATACATCTCACCTATAATCCCTCGCAAGACCCATCTCAAACGCCGAAGTTTCCTCGCGCGTGATACCGCGCTCACCTCCTTGGCTGATGCTAATCTTTTGTTGCCTTTTGCAACAAAAGATTACCGGAGAAAAGTCCATGCAACTTGTTATATTAACTTCACGTGTGATTTATATGCAACAAATCACTGTCCACTACCTAACAAAAATACTCGGAAAATTTGAATCATTTGTAAATCTATTCAAGATAGTTTCCACGGATAATTCAATAAATCTTAAAATATCACCGTACTCTAAATACATACTACTGTCACCAGATTGACCGTCATCGCTAAAAAACGTACCTATAACCCATTTCCTACTTCTGTCTGATTCATCAGCAGTTATCATATTCTTTATTTCGTACCCGTGAGTACTTTCAAGTATTACTTTGATTTCGTGCTTAAACGGATATTTTTTTAATAGTAAACGATCAGTGCGGTCAATGTCTTTCATTAGACTCAAAAAAAACTCTTGTTCTGTATCCTTAACACCTTGGTATTCCATCAAATCCACATAACGTTTACGCATATTTATATTATACAGTTCATCGGTCACTAAATGAACTATATAACCGAGATATAGATCAGCATTTTCTGATTCTGCTCGATAATTCTTATTAATATACTCTATAAGTCTTTTGTGAAATACTGCAAGTTTTTGTGTATTGCCGAACTCAGATCCTGAAATACCTTCAGTCAGATGAGTACGCTTCTTATATTCACGGTTATAATTTTCTCTCGCATGAATCGCATCCGGTGCTATATTTCCCATATAAAATTTAGAAATATCATAAAAAAATGTCTCTCCGAGTCTTTCGCATATTAGATCGGCTACTGCAAGATGAGTTATCGTTCCTGCCATTAATTCACCTTTCTCTGCTTTTATTGACAGTATCAGTAAATTTAATATTATTCACTTTTTTACTACATGTAGATTATCTGAACAATTAATAGTTTCAATTACTTTCTGTTCCATCCGTACGTTATTGTTTCTCCTTTGAATTGTGTAAGCGAGACTTTGCCTTTGTGTGACTTTACGTACTCACAAATTTCCGCTGATTTATTTACGTATCGTTCAGCCTCTTGGCGTGTCATTCCGTGATTTATCAACCGTTCTATAGCTTTGTCAGTATCATCGTACCAACTTTCCTTGTGGACAATAAAGTTATTTATACTTATTTCATAGTCAGGCTGCTCTGGATATATAAACTGTACCCTGTCGTTCATTCTTACATCTACATCGGAAAGTCCCAATTCACGCATAACGTATGCACTACGCATAGCGGCTGCATAATCACGTTTTCCATTGTCAAGTTCGCTTTTCCAATGCTTTATTGCACCGTCATGTTCACAGAGATAGCCGTAATCCAAACCGTCAATGTAAAGCCCGCAACATTCAAGCTCACGGTTTGAATCAGCACAGACTATCAGAGCACCGTCTTTTGAACAATCAATCATTTTTTTAATGAACGGTTTGGAGTCTCCCAAATGTCTGAGTACCGATTTACATATAACTACGTCATATTTTTCACTCGGTGTGTAAGTCATAAAATCTTGTTTTAATATTCTTCCGCAGATCCCGCTGCTTTTCAAAAGACCCGTTCCCTCTTTTACCATGTGTTCTGAAAAATCCACTCCTGTATACTCGCTTCCTTCGGGTAAGCAAGGCATCAGTAAAGCCGCAAAAAAGCCAAATCCGCATCCGCAATCAAGGACCTTTACCGGTTGCTTGATTTTCCATACATCCTCCACGAGAAAACGCATATAATCTGTATTCCATGTTCCACTGCGAGTCCGTATAAGGTATTCAAGATGGTTATCCCAAAACTTTTCTGTATCGGTTTCTTCAGAAATGTATTCCTCACTTTCAATTGGTTTAAGACCTAAAAGTTGGTCTACCGAAACTTCAAAGAAATCAGCGAGTATGGGTAACACGGAAATATCAGGCGCAGTTATGCCATTTTCCCACTTGCTGATCGTTTGAAAAGATGTTCCAACAACATCGGCGAGTTCTTCCTGAGTAATATGTTTGGACTTTCTCAGGTACGAAAGCCTAAAATTTACAGTTGTTCTTCCCATATATTAAACCTCCTTTATGTATATACAGTATACCACGTACAGTCAGTGAAAATCTATATATCGGACGGATAGTTTTTTCGCTGATTAAGCGAATTAGTGAAATCACATCTGTCTAAAACTGAACGGTGAACTCGACGAGCTGCTTCTTACACAAGCACCGAAATCCTGCTTTCCTGCAATTTCGCTAAATAATCAAGCGCCAAAAAAAGTGCGTGTGCACATTTCTTGGCGCTATTTTACTATATTAAGCTTTTAAGTTCAATTGCACGACATTCGTCGCGTATAATGTCGCGCTCAACAAAGGGCACCTTCTCACCGCATATCAGCTGATAAGTTTCGTGTCCTTTTCCTGCAAAAAGTACGATATCACCCACTTCTGCCATGTTAACGGCGTGTCTTACGGCATCGTTTCTGTCAACAATAACTTCGTGAGGAACGTTTTCGTCAAGATATGAAAGTATCTCGTCGGTGATATTCTCGGGAGGCTCGTAATCGGGGTTGTCACTTGTGATGATAACGTAGTCAGCAAGTGCAGACGCGGCTTCCGCAAGCTCACGGCGACGTCCTTTGGTGCGTCCGCCGACAGACCCAAATACGCATATAAGCCTTGAAGGAGAATATTCGCGGAGAACGGTAAGCGCGCTTGTAAGGCTCATACCGTTATGAGCATAGTCCACTATGAAGGTTCTGCCGGGAAGAGAGTCTACAACCTCAAATCTTCCGCCAACGGGGGTCTTTGCAAGAATATCCGCTGCACGTCTGACGTCAATACCGTAGCTGAGGCATACTGACATAGCGGCAAGTCCGTTATACGCGCTGAAAAGGCCGGGTGTACGCATGAGTACCTCGTGAGTCTCACCCGAGTTTGCGCAGTCAAAGCGTATGCCGAGGAAATTGTCGTCTCTGTATCTGTCAACACCGTATCCGTAGAGATCGGCTGAAGAATCATTCATTGAGAAGGTTACAACGGGGCAGCTTGCGCCATCCGTCATAAACGAGGAAAATTCGTCGTCGCTGTTGACGACTGCCAACTTACAGTTATAGTCTGTGAAGAGCTTTCTTTTTGCGCATCTGTATTCTTCAAGAGAAGAATGCTCGCCCTCGCCTATGTGGTCAACTCCAAGATTCGTAAATACGCAAACGTCGAAATCAATACCCTGCACTCTGTTATGCTCAAGCGCCTGGCTTGATACTTCTATAACTGCATGGGTAACGTGCTCACGCACCATTGTAGCAAAATAATGCTGCATCTCACGGCTCTCTGGAGTGGTGTTAACTGTCTCGGTATGCTTTCCGTTGATAATAACACCGTTTGAGCCTATGTACGCGCAAGGGATCCCACTTTTTTCAAGAATTGACTGAACGAGCAATGCGGTAGTGGTCTTACCCTTGGTACCGGTTATTCCGATTATATGAAGCTTTTTTGCGGGATATCCGTAGAAGGTCTGTGAAATTGACGCCAAGGCGCTTCTGGTGTCAGAAGTTACTGCCTGAAAAGCATCGTCAGGCAAGTCAAGCGGACGCTCACACAGAAACGCTCTGCTTCCCTTATCGTAAGCCATTCTTGCGAAATCATGTCCGTCGACCTTCGCCCCCGGCAGGCATACGAAAAGCTCTCCCGGGTTTACCTTACGGGAGTTATATTCGATCCTATCGACAGCCACTCTGTTTGCGTTTCCGCAGATAACAGTATAATCTATAGCTTCAAAAAGCTTTGACAGTATCATTTCTGTTAGCCTGCCTTTCTGAAAAATGGATTAAAATCTTATACGTAAAAGTCATCTGTAAAACCTACGGGTTCGTGGTCAAACAGCTTAATTGCACGGCACGCAAGCACTTCAAGAGAATCAACGTATCTCACGTCTTCCGGGAACTGACGCTTCAGTACTGACAGCTCCGTGCATCCAAGGATAGCACATGTACAACCCTCTTTAAACAACTTATCTGCTACAGCATAAAGCTTTTCGGGAGGAGGTACTACACCGCGCTTTACGTCACCGTAAATTATATCTGTGATGATGCTCTGTCCTTCCTTATCGGGGACCGCCCATCCAAGCCCCGCTCTTTCAAACTCCGCCTGATACGCACCTGAGCTTACAGTACCCTCAGTCGCAAGAATGGCGGCTTTTTTGTGACCGTTTCGTGCTATATGGGCAACAGTCTCGGTGATGATGCTGGGTACTGGTACGTTCACACTACGTCTTACCTCTTCAATAAAGTGATGTGCAGTGTTACACGGTATAACGATGGCATCAGCACCATACTGCTCAAGAAGCTTTGCGTCCTCCACCATGAACGGAACGGGATCACGGTCGCTTCTGCCGAGGATATATGCCGTTCTGTCAGGAGTAGTCGCACGGCTTGAAAGGATGATGTCAATGTGATCCTGGTCACAGGATGCCTTTGTATGATTTGTAATCAGCTCGTAAAAATACGCGCTGGAGAGAGGACCGAGTCCTCCGAGGATACCGAGTATCTTTCGGTTTTCGCCTACCTTATGCATTTTTCTGAGCCTTTCCTTTATTTTAAACTTACTTGTCCCTTTTACTTTGACTTGGGATAATATATCTTATATTTCTTTTTCTGACGGCGGAGCTGTTCTGCCGCGCAGATAAATCTCATAGGGTTACCCTTGAAATCTGCAGGATACCACACGGATGACGCTTCAAGTCCCTTTTTCGCAAGCGCTTTTGCGGTAGCCACCAGCTCACGGTCTTCTGTGTACTTGTATGCAACGCTCTTCGGCACGTGGTGCCAGAAGAATTTCTTTTCGACGGTCTCAAAACTGTCTCCGTCATCGTTATATACTTCGGCAGCAAGACGGGCGATGTTAAGTCCGCTTGAAGTTACGTAGAAGTTACTTCTTCCCTGTCTGAGGTTTATCTCAAACACGCGGAAATCGTCCTTTGTACCCTCGCGAAGCTTAATGTCAAAATTAGAGAAACCGGTGTACCCCATGTCCTCAAGCATAGCCTTAAGCTTCACTGCAAGGGGAAACTCTGATACAGGCTCGGTTACAATCGCCGCATGGTTACCAAGTCCCTTGGGGGTGTGTTCTTCGAGCATTGTGTGACCGAGACACATGGCACGAACCTTTCCGCGGCTGTCGGAGAATGCGGTAAATACTCTCATCTGAGAGTCGCCGCCGTCGATCATTTCCTGAAGAATTATCCTGTTGTCGTAACCCGATGCATATATCTCCGCAATGATAGCGGCAGAACGCTCGGGACTTTCGGATGTGTAGACCTTGTTCATGCCGTCAAAAGGATACTTCCAATATGTAACGCTGCAGGATGGCTTGATGATGATGGGGTACTTAAATCCAAGCTTTTCTTCTGTGAGTTCTTCTGCGGAAGTCGGCTTTTCCACAACTACGGTATCGGGGTAAGGAATACCGTACTTTTCGCAGATTTCGTAAAACTCAGCCTTTTTTGAAATAATAGGCTGCAGAGATGAGTCGGGATAAGGAATGATAAACTCGGGTAGTTTATCGCGGCAACGTGCCGCAAGTGTGGCATAATCGTCGGTACAGCCAAAGAGTACAAGTTTTTCGCCCTTGTGATCTTCAGCGAATTTCTTCATCGTACGAAGCATAGTCTCTTCGTTATCAATGTCT
The DNA here is from genome assembly GCA_045638805.1 of Eubacteriales bacterium. Taxonomy (GTDB): domain Bacteria; phylum Bacillota; class Clostridia; order Oscillospirales; family CAG-272; genus RUG11130. The sequence continues at coordinate 2,590 of JAZUBZ010000068.1, read as the reverse complement.
GATATCTGAGTGAAGTTTATTATCTTGGAATACTTGGTTGCAGAAACTGCGTATCTGCCGAATGCATGGGAGACAACGCCGTACTGCTCGTGAAACGCTCTTGCAACGTTATAGCAGTTCAGGTCTGCACCAAGTAATACGGGAGTTATTTTTTCAGCCATTGTTTTGACCGTTCCTTTTCGTAATATATGTGTACTTGAAAAACTTTATCGTTGCGTACATCAACCGATGAACTGTTTGTGCCAGGTAAGGAAGGTGAACGCAGTCCATATCTTACGACCGTTGTTAGCTCTTCCCTCTTTGTGATCGTCAAGCAACTTGCAAAGTCCGTTTACATTGAAATATTCTGCAGCAACGTCGGATGTGAACGCAGCCTTTACGATGCCGTAATACTTATCCTCACGGAGCCATTCTCTGATCGGTACAGGGAATCCCTTTTTGGGACGCTTTACCCATTCCTCAGGGAGTGTCTTTGCGGATGCACTGCGAAGCACTGCCTTGGTCTGCTCACCGTTTATCTTGTAGTCTACGGGGATCCTTCCCGCCTCCTCCATTACGCGTCTGTCAAGATAAGGAACTCTAAGCTCAAGAGAATGAGCCATGCTCATCTTGTCAGCCTTAAGGAGAATGTCACCGGGGAGCCACAGATTCATGTCAAGATACTGCTTCTTCTCCACCTCGGAAAGTCCCTTTGCTCTCTCATATATGGGAACTGTAATGTCTCTGACAGAGGGACCCTTCTTGTACTTTTCGGTAAGAATATCAAGAGCGTCCGCCTCGGGATATACAAGTGCCTGACCGATGAAGTAATCCTCGGGCACACCGCTTCCCTTTATGATGAAGTCATGACCCTTGAAGTAAGGAAGACCTGCAGCGATCTTAGCTGCGGCACGTCTGATACCACCGGGAAGCTTTTTATACTTCGCCATCATGGGAGTTGTGTCGTACCACTCGTAACCCGCGTAGATCTCATCTGCACCCTCGCCTGACAGAACGACGGTAACGTGCTCGGAGGCAAGCTGAGCGAGGAAGTAAAGCGGGACGGAGGAGGGGTTGGACTGAGGCTCATCCATATGATACTGAATGGTGGGGAACGCGTTAAAGCACTCCTCAGCAGACAGATGGCGGATGTAGTTATTGATACCTAAGATATCGGAAAGCTCCTTAGCCTCATTGGTTTCGTCAAAGTTCTTGGACTTAAATCCAACGGAGAAGGTATTCTCAGGCATAAGAGCTGCCGTAATGTAGCTGGAGTCGATACCGCCGGAGAGGAATGAACCAACCTTAACATCGCTGATGCGGTGCGCGGCAACGGACTCACGTACTCTTGAGTCGATCATTTCCGCCCACTCGTCGTAGGTGAGTATATCCTTCTTTGCGAAATCAACATCCCAATAACGCTTTGTGGTAAATACACCGTCACGGTAAGTGAAGCTGTGCGCTGCGGGAAGCTTGAAGGTATTCTTGAAGAATGTTTCCTCCATGGCTGAGTACTGGAAGGTGAGATAAGGTCTCAGCGCATTCGGGTTTACCTCAGGCTTGAAATGAGGATGCTCAAGGAAGCTCTTGATCTCAGAGCCGAAAATAAGACTTCCCTCAGGGGTCTTGGTGTAATAAAATGGTTTAATACCGAATGGGTCACGTGCACCGAAGAGAGTCTTCGACTTTTTGTCAAACACTACGAAAGCGAACATACCGCGAAGCTTCTCCGCGATCTTCTCGCCCCACTCCTCATAGCCGTGAACAATGGTCTCGGTATCGCAACGGGTCTTGAAAACGTGTCCCTTTGCAATAAGCTCGTCGCGGAGCTCCATAAAATTATATATCTCGCCGTTGAAAACTATAACAACGCTTCCGTCTTCATTGTACATAGGCTGAGCGCCGTCGGCAAGGTCAATGATACTGAGTCTTCTGAATCCGAGAGCCACAGCGGGAGTCTCACACTCCTCGGTAAGGAAATATCCCTCCATATCGGGACCGCGATGGATGATCCTGTCCGCCATTTTGCGGGCGACTTCTTTTCTGTGTTCGATCTCTCCGACAAATCCAATAAAACCGCACATATTATATTATCCTCAATATTAAGAAATTACTGTTCTCACAGCATAAAGATACTATTCTAACGATTACATTATAACACATTCCGCGTGATAAATAAATACATAAAACGCAAAAAAACGCATATAATAAAAATTTTATATTTTTTTAGATTTTTTTGAAAATAGGTATTGACAAACCGCAACTTCGGTGATATAATATGGGAGCTTGCTAAGGCAGGTAACAAAAAAATCTGGGTGTGGCGCAGTTGGGAGCGCGCTACCTTGGGGTGGTAGAGGCCGCAGGTTCAAGTCCTGTCACTCAGAAAAACAAAAAGACATCTTCGGATGTCTTTTTTGTTTTTTCTGCGCGATATAACTTCTGCCTGTGGCTTTAGTTCCCTACAAATGGGGGGAACGAGTGAAAACGATTGAGTATCGTTTTCACGAAGTGAGTAACGAAAATAAGGAGCGTGCCGAGCGAAGTGTACCGTAGCGACGGTAGGCGACTATATTTTCGGAAGGAGGTAGAGGCCGCAGGTTCAAGTCCTGTC
>JAZUBZ010000067.1:0-50235 GCA_045638805.1 Eubacteriales bacterium | reverse complement strand
GACGAGAGCGAAGACGAAAACGCATTTTATAAAAAAGTGGTCTGGAAACGTATCATCATAACTGCGGCAGGTGCCGCGGTGAACATCCTCATGGGTGTGATCGTGATGACAGCGCTCGTCTTTGCCACGGAAAAACTGGGCTCCACCACCGTGGGTGAGTTTATTACCTACGAGAATGCAACCATCTCATCGGAAGAACAGGGTCTCATGTTAGACGACTGCATAACACATATAAACAAAACCCGTGTATTCACCGACCGAGACCTCCACTACGAGTTGACGAGACAGGGCGTAAAGCCTGTGGATATTACGGTAGTGCGAGACGGTGAGAAGGTCGTTATAGAAGACGTCACCTTTCCTCAAATGGAGGAATCCGGTACCGTGTTCGGTATGCGGGACTTCAAGGTGTACGCCGAAGAAAAGACCTTTGGTAATTGCCTCAAGCACGCCGGCGTGAGAAGTGTTTCCACCATTAAGATGGTGTACGATTCACTTTACGACCTTATAACGGGCCGCTACAGCGTGGAAAGTGTATCGGGTCCCATCGGTGTTACCGAGGTGCTCTCGAATACGATCAGCGAGGCAGAGACGAAAAAACAAGCTATAACCGATTTTGTATATCTCGTCGGTTTTTTAAGCATCAATTTAGGCGTGATGAATCTGCTTCCGTTCCCCGCGCTTGACGGCGGACGTATCGTATTCCAGCTCTTTGAGCTGATATTCAAACGCCCCGTTCCCGTAAAGGTTGAGGGATTTGTGAATTTCCTCGGCTTTGCGCTGCTAATGCTCCTTATCGTGATCGTGACGTGCAAGGACGTGGCGGGGTTATTTGTAGGTTAGACGAATGCATAACGATATTCTGAAGCTTCAGTCTCAAAAGGGGCTGAAGCTTTCCGTAAATACTAAGAAAGGTTGATACTTATGGAAAGACGTAATACACGTGAGGTAAAAGTAGGCTCCGTTATAATAGGAGGGAATGCTGAAATTCCCGTTCAGTCTATGACCAATATACCGGCTCACGATTTCGAGGGTACTGCAAAGCAGCTTCTTCGTCTGCAGAATGCAGGCTGTGATATAGCACGTATTGCCGTTCCCGACGAGAGCGTGGCTGAGGTCTTCAGTTATGCCAAGGAAAGCGGCGTTACCATGCCTCTTGTTGCGGACATCCATTTTGATTATAAAATAGCACTTGCCGCTCTTAAGTGCGGTGCTGATAAAATAAGAATTAATCCCGGTAACATCGGTGAGAGCTGGAAAGTAAGAGAGGTTGCAGACGCCTGTAAGGCGCAGGGTGTGCCGATCCGCATAGGCGTAAACGGCGGCTCACTTGAAAAGTCTCTCCTTGAAAAATACGGTTCACCTACAGCTGAGGCAATTGCCGAATCCGCCCTTACTCAGGCGGACGTGCTTGAAGGTATGGGATTTTCCGATATCGTAGTTTCCATTAAATCCTCCGACGTCACAAAAATGGTGAAAGCGTCTGAGATAGTTGCCGCTAACAGTACCTATCCCCTCCACCTTGGTGTTACCGAGGCGGGCGACGTTTACAGCGGACTTGTAAAAAACGCGGCGGGCATCGGATCTCTCCTGACTCACGGTATCGGCGACACCATCCGCGTGTCCCTTACTGCAGATCCTGTTGACGAGATCCGCGCGGGTCGCGAGATTCTCCGCGCTGTCGGCAGATGGAATCGCGGCGGCATCAATATCATCTCCTGTCCCACCTGCGGTAGAACAAAGGTGGATCTTATCTCCCTTGTGGGACGCCTCAGAGAAGCGGTTGCTGACGTTGACACCAAGGGAAAGAGCCTGAACGTTGCAGTTATGGGTTGTGTTGTAAACGGCCCCGGAGAGGCGAGAGAAGCTGACTTCGGTGTTGCCGGCGGTGACGGGTTCGGTGTGTTCTTCCGTCGCGGTGTGCCCGAGGGAAGAGTTGAAGAAGCGGACATCGTACCCACACTACTAAAGTATATAGAAGAATTTATCGAAGACTGATACGGGACGTAAAAGTCCCATCACACGTTTTAAAATAAGCACAAAAGGTTTAAACGAAAGAGAACAAAATGGGACAGGAAACACGTAAGACGATGTATGACCGCTTTGCGAGATTTACTCCAAGCGGTATCCACAAAGAAATATTCGACTCAGCGCTGATAGAATCCCTGAAGCTGGACCGTGAAAAGGGTGTGCTTGAACTGACGGTATCCTTGCCGAAGCTTTTCCGCAAGGTGGATATATACTCTCTCGAGGCTGCCATGGCTGAGACCTACGGACTCAGACTTGTACGTATTCTCACGAAATACCCGGCGGAATGCTTCAGACGGGACTATCTTCCGGATGTAGTTATGGAGGCTGCGAGAGTAGGTATCGTTATCAACGGATTCTTCAGCGAGATGGAAACTGCCGTAGACGGCCACGACGTACATATTACCATCCCTTTTAACCAGGGCGGTATCGACTTACTCGACACCGCGCGTACGGCTGAGTTTATTTCACACATCCTCCTTTGCGAGTTCGGCGAAAAGTATAACGTGACCATCGACAGAAGCGAAAATGCATCTGAAAGATATGCTGACTATATGTCAAGAAGGCAGGAAGACCTTAATAACAGAATGCGTCTTGCCGCTGAGGCTGAGGCAAAGCGTGTAGCTGCAGAAGCGGCCTCTGCCAAGCCTGCAGAGGCATCTGCTCCTGCTGTGCCTGAGCTTAACCTGAAGCGTGTTCATTCCCTTTTCGAGGGTGAGGACGTTATAGAAAGACTTGACGGAGGTATCATACGCTCGGGTAAGATGAAGTTCGACATCACGTCCCCCGAGCTGGTGCTGGGTCAAGAATTTATTCCCGACGAGATTACTCCCCTCCGAGCTATCAAATCCACAGGTAAGAATATCACCGTTATCGGAGAGGTGTTTTCCTTTGAAGCAAAGGAAATACGCCGAAGCGATAAGATGTCCATTATCATCGGTGTCACCGATAAGGACGCATCCCTTTTCCTGAAGACCACCGCCACCGAGGAAGGTGCTGACGAGCTGAAGGGTACCTTCGGCATCGGAAAATCCTTTGCTGTGAGAGGTAACGTCAAGTGCGACAGCTTTGATAACGAGCTGTTTATGCAGTACGCTGACGTTATGAAGGTGAAGCGTGTCCTCAGAGAAGACAACGCTGAGGAAAAGCGAGTTGAGCTTCATCTGCACACTAATATGTCCGCAATGGACGCTATATCTAAGGTTGACGAGGTGGTTAAGACCGCCGCAAGGTGGGGACACCGTGCAGTTGCCGTTACCGACCACGGAAACCTGCAGAGTTTTCCCGTTGCAATGCTTACCGCGGAAAAGCTTGGCGGTAAGGTAAAGGTCATATACGGAGTTGAGGCGTATTTCGTTGACGACACACAGAGAGCCGCAGTGGGCGGTGAGAATGTGTCATTCGACGACGAGTTCGTAATATTCGATATCGAGACTACCGGTCTTTCAGCCGCTACCTGTATGATAACGGAGATAGGCGCTGTCATCGTGAAAAACGGTGAGGTTCTTGGAAAATTCTCCGAATTCGTAAATCCCGGTGTGCCCATCCCCGAAAACATAGTAAAACTAACGGGAATCACCGACGAAATGGTTGCGGATGCAGACGATATTTCCGTAGTGCTTCCGAAGTTCTTAGAGTTCTGCGGAGAGCGTATGGTAGTTGCGCACAACGCCAACTTCGACGTGGGATTTATCAAGGTAGCCGCCGAAAGATGCGGTCTGGAATTTAAAAATCCCTTCCTTGACACGGTTGCCATGTCAAGATACGTAAACCCTACATCTAAAAACCACAAGCTTGACACACTTGCGAAGCTTTATGAGCTTGGTGAGTTCAATCACCACAGAGCGTCGGACGACGCTGAAATGCTCGCCATGATATTCGACCGTATGACCTCCCGCCTTAAGGAGGAGGGAATTGGCGACGTGTCCCGTATGAATTACGTAATGAGTGAGAAGGCTGACCCCCTCAACCTCAAAACGTATCACCAGATAATCCTCGTTAAGAATCTCACGGGACTTAAGAATCTCTACAAGCTTGTGTCCGATTCATATCTTAAGTATTACAGAAGAAATCCCCGTATTCCCAAGACTAATCTTGAAGAGCACCGCGACGGTCTTATCATCGGCGCCGCCTGCGAGGCAGGTGAGCTTTTCCAGGCTATCCTTGCAGGTAAGCCTGAGGCTGACCTTATTGAAATGGCGACCTTCTATGATTATCTTGAGATACAGCCCATAGCAAACAATACGTTCATGATCGAAAACGGTACGGTAAAGGATGAGGAAGCGCTCCGTGACCTTAACCGCCGCGTGGTTGAGCTTGGACGTAAGGCGAACCGTCCCGTTGTCGCTACCTGCGACGCACACTATCTCGATCCCGAGGACGAGATATACAGACGTGTTCTGCTGTCAGGTCTTAAATTTAAGGACGCTGACAAGGAAACGAAGCTTTACTACCGCACAACGGAAGAAATGCTTGCCGAATTTGAATACCTCGGCGAGGAGACGGCACGTGAGGTGGTAATTACCAATCCTAACAAGATCGCCGACATGATCGAGGTGGTGCGCCCCATCCCTGAGGGTAACTATCCTCCCCACATCGACGGAGCTGAAGAAGAGCTAACGGAGAAGTGCCACGCACTTGCCCGTGAGATGTACGGCGACCCCGTACCCGAGATCGTTCTTGCGCGACTTGACCGTGAGCTTGACTCCATCATCAAGAACGGCTTTGCTATCATGTACATAATCGCCCGAAAGCTGGTTGAAAACAGCGAGGAGAAGGGCTATCAGGTAGGCTCCCGTGGATCTGTAGGCTCATCATTTGCGGCGACCATGGCGGGTATCACTAAAGTAAATCCTCTGCCGCCTCACTACAGATGCCTAAAATGCAAATATTCCGATTTTGAAGATTTCAAGGCAGAACAGCCCGACGTAAAGAGCGGCTTTGACCTCGCTCCCAAGAAATGTCCCAATTGCGGAGAGGAACTGTATCGCGACGGACACGATATCCCCTTCGAAACGTTCCTCGGATTCTACGGAGACAAGGTGCCTGACATCGACCTTAACTTCTCAGGTGACGTACAGGGTGACGCCCACCGCTTTACCGAGGTGCTCTTCGGAAAGGGAAAGGCGTTCCGCGCGGGTACTATCGGTACTCTTGCGGCAAAGACAGCCTTCGGATTCGTTGCCCACTATCTTGAGGATAAGGGTATTTCCGTTAAGCGCGCGGAAATGGAAAGACTTATCGCGGGATGCGTAGGTGTAAAGCGTACCACAGGTCAGCACCCGGGTGGTATCATCGTCGTTCCCGCAGAGCACGATGTGTACGAGTTCTGTCCCGTACAGCACCCTGCCGACGACCCCAATTCATCAACGGTCACCACACATTTCGAGTTTAAATACCTTCACGATACTATCTTGAAGCTGGACATACTGGGACACGATATTCCCACCAAGTATAAGCGTCTCGAAGAGTATTCGGGTATGAATATACTTGATGTTCCGCTGTCCGACCCCAAGGTATATCAGCTCTTTACCTCAACTGAGCCCATCGGAGTTACCCCTCAGCAGATAAACAGCGAGACGGGTACTCTCGGTCTCCCCGAGATGGGTACGAAATTCATCCGCGGCGTTCTTATGGCGGCACAGCCTAAGACATTCGCCGACCTTTTACAGATTTCGGGTCTTACCCACGGTACGGGAGTTTGGCTCGGTAACGCTGACGAGCTTATCAAAAACGGCGTGTGTACCATTTCCGACGTTATCGGATGTCGTGATGATATCATGCTGTACCTCATTCAGAAGCATGACCTTGACAAGTGCCACGCCTTCAAGATAATGGAGGACGTTCGTAAGGGTAAAGGACTGAAACCCGAATACGAGGCTGAAATGATAGAGCACGGCGTACCCGACTGGTACATCGACTCATGTAAGAAGATCAAGTACATGTTCCCCAAGGCACACGCGGCGGCATACGTAATGGACGCCCTTCGCCTTGCGTGGTTCAAGATATACCGTCCCGACGTGTTCTACGCGGCTTACTTTACCGCGGCGCCCTCCGGCTTTGACGCTGAGATTGTAATGGGCGGTAAGGACAAGGTTGCCCAGGTGATAAAGGAATACTCAAAGCCGGGTGTTTCTCTCTCCCAGAAGGAGGCGGATACGCTGAATGCACTTGACCTTGTAAACGAGTGCTATCAGAGAGGATACAGCTTCCTCCCCGTTGACTATTTCAAGTCAACTGCGCACAGCTACGTGCCCGAGGATGGAAAGATACGTCTGCCCTTCGACTCACTTCCCGGTGTAGGCTCATCTGCGGCGGAAAGCATAGTAGAGGCTAGGGAAAGCGGGGAAGTGTTCTCCATCGACGATTTGAAGCGTCTTTCAGGTATGTCCAAGTCCGTTCAGGAGATTCTTGAGCGAAACGGCGCCCTTTCGGGACTTTCGAGAACGAATCAGCTCTCGCTGTTCTGATGCTTGAATGGAGAAGTATATGACGGGAATAGGAACTATAGTTAATATAATCGCAGTCCTTGCGGGAAGCATTATCGGTATGGTGTTCAAGCGTGGCATCAGCGATAAGCTTTCGGAGAGCCTGATGAAGGCGCTTGGACTTGCTACGGTGTTTATCGGTATCACGGGCGTTCTGTCCGACACGGTGACGGTGGTTGACGGACGTCTTTCGGTGTCGGGAGTGCTGCTGATGATAATCTCCCTTGCGGCAGGTACCCTCTTCGGCGAAGTACTTCGTCTTGAAGAAAAGCTTGAATCTTTGGGTAACAGTCTCAAAAGGCTTAGGCTTTTCAAGACCGTTGACGAAAAGTTTACGGAAGGATTTGTAACGGCGTTTCTTGTGTTCTGCGTGGGGGCAATGTCCATCGTTGGACCCATCAAGGATGCACTGTACGGAGACGCGTCCATACTCTTTACCAAATCCGTGCTTGACTTTACGTCATCTATGATATTCGCATCCGCCCTCGGTGTGGGTGTCATGTGTGCGGTCATCCCCCTTGCAATTTATCAAGGGGCACTGACAGCCTTAGCGGGACTTGTGGAGCCGTATCTGTACACCTTAGGCGACGGACGTCTCGTTTCAAACCTGTCAGCTGTGGGAAGCGTGCTGATCTTCGGCGTGGGTATAAACCTTATTTTCGGCAAGCGCCTGAGAGTAGGAAATATGCTCCCCGCGCTCCTCGTGCCGGTGCTTTACGCCATCTGCCAAAGCATAATAGCACTTTTGAAATAACTGTAAAACAAGGAATAAACAAAGGGAGGACGTAAGAATTTTTTGAGAAAAGTTCTTGCAATCCTCCCTCCCTTGTGGTATAATATGTGGGTAACTTAATATGGAGATGTACCCAAGTGGTTGAAGGGTCCGCACTCGAAATGCGGTAGGTCGTGAAAGCGACGCCAGGGTTCAAATCCCTGCATCTCCGTGGAAAATGCGGTTTTTGCCGCACAAAGAAGCCGCAAAGCAGTGATGTTTTGCGGCTTTCTTGGACTTTCATAGGAGGATATATGCATAACGTACTTTTACCGTATGTGTTTGACGATGTTAAATATTTATCCAATACAGAACTCATTCATATGCTAAAAAACAAGGATAATTCTTACTATATTGATGATATTAATTTTTTGAGTATTCCTGATTCCGAATATGTTTTGTGTGGATATCTTCCGGAATTTGATCCTGCGGAAAATTTCTATTATGCAATTGCGAGGCAGAGAATAATCGGAGAAAATATTGAGATTCTTTCTCCGAAACTTATGATATTGTCCTGTACGAGTTTTGAATGTTTAGAGCGTTTTTTGTCGATAATTTGTACATATAAACCGCAAATCAGCACTATAAGTATTAATTTACCTTGTTCTGTACAAACGATGACCGATTCAGATGATTGTACAACCGTTCGTGAAAGACTTGATATGCTGATGCAAGAGTATGGTGATTATTTCGAAGAGCTTCACTGTCTCTACGATATGCGTTACGAATCTGATTTTATACCATCGTTTCATAAAACTTGTTGGAAATACCGCATTGAAGAAACAACTGATGAATTTTTGGAATCGTTATTTAGTGTTTATGAAAATGATAAATTGTTATTTAAATATCAGCCCAATACGTTTGTTACCCCAAACTCTAATCTTGAATCATTACGTCAACCTGCGATAGAAAGGCTGGGAAAAAATGTAATATCGTTTATTGACGATGTTATGTGTGAGTCACAAAATGAATCCTATGAAGAAGCAATAAAATTTTGTTTAAGTGCTATCAGTGATTTGTACTTAAAACGTGGTTACATAGTTAAAAACATTGCATTGAATAACGCTTTTGAGAATGAGGGTGTATGCAGAGAAATTGGAATGACACGGTTTAGACAGTTTGTTTACTATAAGGCTAAGTTTTGATTTAGAAAGAATAGGCGTTTGTTTCATTTTTTTGTATAGACGTAGGCTGAATGGAGATTTATATGAAATTAAACCTTAGTATGAAAGCTCTCCTTGAAAAATATTCGATTAATCCTATCGATTGTATCTCTCAGAATAATACATACCCGATTTGGCACAAAACCGATACAGTCGGTAGGACATATTACGGTGTCGACGCGTTCTGTGGGATGGATAAATATCCTGTAGGTTCAGAACAAGATCTATCCGAGCTTGAATGGGAAGGAAATGAAGTATACCTGGATGCTTATAGTGATGAAGAAGTTGCTCATATGCTTAGGAAATCAATAGGTATTTTGGCTTTTTGGAAAAATGAAATGATAACACGATATCAGGAAACTTCTTTTTATTTGTTTGCTTCTTATTCTAACGGTGATATGCTGATTTTGAATGAAGGTAAGGCTCCGACGAAATCAATAACTATGCGCTTTTGGGCAGACCGTGGAGAAAACACGATTATCGATCTGTCTGATTTTGACAGTTGGGATCAGCCTGCGATAGTGGAACATATTAAATGTACATTCTAACATTATATCCGGTTTTATACCAATAGTGAGGTGCGTGACGTGAATAAACGACTGTTACAAATCGAACGGAAAAAGCATTTCGTGGGTTGTTTGGTTCCATACCAAATTGAACTTGATCATACAATTGTGGGGACAATTAATAACGGTGGCTTGTTCAGATGCTTTATATCCGGTGATGAGTCTCATTCTGTTCGTGTAGTTGCAAAGACTTCTGCCGGTATAATAAACTCTTCGGAGTACAAAATTCCCGCAAATAACGGTTCGGTTGGATTAACTTTGAAAACCAAGTATAACTTTTTTAGAGGTTCTTCGTATGATCTTGAACCGTACGAATGTAATAAACCTATCTTTGTTCCGCTTGATAACATATCTGACATAGATGGATCGGGAATACTTTTCAAGGATAATATGGGAGATTCTGCAAATATTTCATATTACGAGGCTCATGCCGGTTGGAAGAGATATATGTGTTCCGAATCTTCAAAGCCTGCGTATATTTGCAATTGGGAAAAATCGGACAATTGGTACTTAACGTTTTACACAGATCCGATAATTGTTTTTTATAGTGATTTGAATAATCAAGAAATTTGGACAGATACGTTAAATAGAATTGCTAAACAAGGCTACAGTACATTCGATATGAGCTGACCTCATTCCAAAATCCGCTCCTGTGGGTACTATTGACCCGTTGTGAATTGTATGTTATAATAGAATAAGTCGGTGGTTTCATGCCACATACAAAAGGAGCAGCAGGACGAGGATGTTCTGCGGTATTTTCACAATCTGAATATTGTACAAGGAGAAACGAAGATGCCTCAACAAACCATAATTGATTTTTTGACAGGTACACTTGATATCGTTGAATTCAGACGCCTATATGATGAAGATACCAAAATTGATAATTTTCTGCAATCCATTATTGATGACATGAAAAATGATCCCTCCAGAAAGCCGGTTCCATATACTTGTAAATTAAGTAATGGTATTGAGCATAGTTTTTCTTCCGTTGTACCTGCACTTCTTTCCCCTGAAAATGATCCCGGACGCTACTGTTGTCCTCCGAGATATTTTTCGGTTCGACAGTGTTTAACTTATGAATTTTGTATGGTCACGCATGACGTGGAAACGGCGGCAGGTGCTTCTGTATTCTATAGTGAAGTTTTCGAAATATATCGGCAAATCGATCAAAGTATCGATTATTGCTATAAGTACAGTGATGCGTTCACTTTTGCACTCGACGTGATTCCCGATTATCTTTCGGGTGGCGAATCGGAAAAGTATATCCAGAAGAATATTATCCCGCTCTTTCCCGACACCATGAAAAAAACAGAGCGAAAAAAAGCAATCAAAGCGAAGATCAAAGAATGTTTTAAGAGCGAAAAAGGTTATCCTTGCTGGCCCCAAAGCTCCGAGTGGCCATTAGACAAAGAGGGAAAACCTACCACATATATTGGAAAAGGAAAAAGCGAAGGAGACTTGCGGCGATTCCGTTTTCGTGATGAAACAACTGGCGAGATCATTGTTGTCGAACAGTTCTACTAATATGAAGGCGTAAAAAAAGGCTGACCGTGCGGTCAACCTTTTTTAGTATGTACGGTATTTGAAATTACATAATGCTGAAAAAACGTTGCAAAATTGTTATCATTACGATGGGGACGATTACAGCGTCATACGGCATCATCAACGAAAACTGTTATTCAGGTTTACGTGGCAATATGATCGCCGCAACGATATAAGCAAGCAGACCTGTGCCGACGCAAAATATCGCCAGCGCCCATATGAGCCGAATGAGTGTAGGATCTATGTCGAAAAATTCGGCAATTCCGGCACAAACCCCGTCGATTTTTTTATCGGTCCTTGATTTGTAAAGCTTCTTTTCCATGTATGTTGTCCTCTCTGTATTAAAATGTTTTAGCAAGAGAAGCGTTTTTATAAGCTTCGTCGTCGGTTACTTCGCGAATCACCTTGATCTTATCGGGGAAAACGATCTTTGCATTTTCGTCGCTGAGCTCGATCTCGACTATTGCTTTGTCATCCCAAAATGGGTATACGTCAATCTCAAAATACTGGTTTTCATAAGTGAGACAGTATCTTGTTTTACGTATCTGGCGTTTGGTAGTATCCGCATCCATGAGAAGCTTTAGGTATTCCGCCTGATTCAGGCGTTTTTCTATCTCAATACGTTTTACGTCGGATACCTTCTTCTTGGTGGTTTTGAAGTAGATGTAGTTTCCGTCTATACCGCGCTGACGTACGCGTACCTCCTCATCCTCCGCACTGTTGAGATACGTCTGTATGATCTCAATGCGCTGACAGGTAGGATTGCTTTCAAGCCAGGCAATATCGGGATATTCGATCAGGTATTTACGCTCGATCTCGAAGGGCTCAGGTTCCCCGAGGAATGACGAGATCTCTGCAATAAGTGATTTCATCTTATCGTCAAAGGTAGAAGAGTTATCGATAACACGGAAATGAGGATGTCCCGTCCACGCTGAGATAATATTATCGTCAAGAGCGGCGGCTTCGTCGGCAGTTTCCGTTCGCGCAGAGTTATTGGCTGTAGTGTAAAATTCACGGGCACCCTTTGCGGCAGTTACAAGATGGAAGACAGCGTCGTAGTTATCTCGAAGATCAACTTCACTGGTTCCGATGAATTTAATTGCTTCTGCAAACTCAGCATCGTTCATGTATGCCTTGTTGTCAATGGTGCCGCGGTCACAGACGATAAGAACCTTTTCTGCGTCCATAGTATGCGCCGCCAGCTCGAATATCCTTTCTTTTTCGATCTGGAGGAGCAACTGACATTTTTGATAATCATAATTCGTTCCGCAGGTCCATGGAGCCACGCCTCCGCTGATAAGCTCGGTTGCGGTCTCGGATACGAACAACACGGTGTACCCAAGCTGTGTAAATGCATTTTGTATACGGCTCATAGCGGTGGACTTTCCTGCGCAGGGACCGCCCGTTATAACGATCTTTGATATCTCCATTTGACTTTTCCTTTCATATAGGGAAAAATAACCGATTATTATTTTATCTGCAGGATAAACTCGATAACAAAGCAGGAGCTCCATGAGAAGTGTTCGTTTCCGCATCCTAAGCGGGGAAGGGAATCGTAATTCTCGTGGATGTTGGGGAGCAGGTCATATACCATGTCAAGAAGGTATTCCTTGATCTCGCGTGCGGTGTCAACGTAGCCGTAGTCGTAAAGGCCCTTTGTTGCGAAGAAGGCAACGTTCATCCAGGTGAGACCTCTCCAGTAGTTCTTGTCGTGACCGGGATCGTCGTAGGCTACGGAGGGCATACCGGGGTAGAACTTTGCAGTGTCCCTTGCGATGCGGTGCATGGATTCTGCGCGCTCCTTAGAAGCGGTACCGATAAACAGGGGCATAAAGCTTGCGGGGGAGAGCACAGTGCTGAACTCGCCTGTGAAGCGGTTCTTGTCAACGTACGCGCCGATAGACTCGTCGTAAAGATTTTCCTCAACAATCTTGGTAAGGCTTACTTCCTTTTCCTTCCAAGCGGCGGAAACAGACGCATCCTCACCGAGGATCTCTGCCATTTCAGCCATGGAGCGGTAGAAGAGGATCATGTAGCAGTTAAGGTCGATGGGGTGAAGCTGGGTGATAGGCCATCTGTCCCATCTGGGGGAGTTGTCCCATCCGGATTCGTAACGGGGAGCTTCATAATCGTCCTTCTCAATATCGTACTGTGCGGAGTAGAAGAACATTACACCGTCGTAACGCTCGGTGGTGAGGAACTTTTCGTACTTAACGGAACGGTCGTAGTTGCGGCGGAGGAAGTCTACGTCCTTTGTGCGGTGGTACATTGTGAGAATGCCCCAAGGGAATACGGGGGGCTTTCCTGCATTGTCAGCAAGGAAGCCGCGGAGGGTGATAACGTCGGGGAGCATTCCGTTTTCGCACTGGAACTTAGCGAAGCAGTCGATGGTGTTCTGCGCGAGAACGCTGTCGTAACGGGAGATGGTCATGCCGTGGAATACGGAGTCCCAGTTCCAGAGGCCGGGGCAGCCGAGCCAGGGAGAAACAGCGGGGATATCACCCCAGGGCATATTCTCGCGGTCAAGAGTGTTTTCGGCAATGACCTCGTGCGCGCGGGACATAAGCGCCAGGTCGCGCTCGGACAGCTTTCCTTCATACTGGCTGAGCCATTCTTCTTTTGTAAGTGTGTACATATTTATTTCCTTTCTGTGGTATTAACGGTCTGATTAAGTTAATTTAATTATAACACAAAAGCATTTAGGTATCAATGGTTTTGATATAATTGTTAAGCAATTTATAAATCGGCTTCATTGTGGGGACTATTTTTAAGACGGAGAGGGGAGGTGCTTATGGAATCATGAAGACCATGAAAATATTGAAATTATGAATCTTTTATGTTATAATAACATCAGTTCGATAAACTTGAATTTGACAAAGGAGTTTAATACAATAATGCGAGTAGGTACAATTTACCAACAAGAAATCTGCGACGTATACATACAAAATGTGACTTGCCCGCACTGCGAATGCACAGTGCATACAAGAATGTCTAGGAGTGTCCAAACCGGTACAATTCTGTTTATTCCGTTTATTAGGAAAACAGTCTTATACTACACCACCTGTACGAGTTGCAACAAGAAATATATTTTAAGCAAGCACGATTATAATGAAATATTACATTCTGTATCTCCATGTGACGATTGGAACAGAGTTTGTAAATGTCGTTTTGAAAACGAAAAAACAAAATCAAGCAAAGGTATCATACGTTCCCCAAAGAGAGTCCCGATAGCATCATTATTATCGTTAATCTTGGGGCTGTTCGGTATGCAAAACCTATATATGGGTCACAAAAAAAGATTTTTGATTAACATATCATTGCTTGCACTTTCAATAATTATGTTTGCTTTGGGCTTGGCAATACCTGCGGAGTTTTTGGTATTACCATGTGCAGTAGGGTTAGCAACTAACGTATATTGGGGGTTAATAGATTTTGTACGTATTTTGTCGGGGCATGCAAAGGATTCAAATGGCAGATATTTGCTGACCAATGGTCAGTATAAAAAGAGACTATCAGTACATTCTCAGTTACATGAAAAAACATACAATTATGAAAAAAAGTAGTATTGTTTTGTTTGGAAAATATTTCGCTCTGAAATCATGTATGAGTGTCTGAAAGATATCCATGTATTTATGCTGACAAATTCCAATTTGCCCATCAGTTTTAATATGACGTTATACAAAAAACACCCTATGACTTTTCGGTCATAGGGTGTTAAACTATTTAATCAAGTGGCTTCATCGCGGGGGAATTGTTAAGACGCAGAGGGGAGATTCTTATATAATCACAAAGACCACGGAAACATTGCAATATTGAACCTTTTATGGTATAATACCATCAGTTCGATAAACTTGAATTTGACGAATAGCGGAGGCGGTCAGAATGACAATAAGAACGGACAGGTTGTTGCTTCGCCCCTTATGTTTAAGTGACTTAAAGACAGTACACGAATATGCATGTGATTCGGAGAATACAAAATATATGCTTTTCTTGCCTAATGCGTCGGTGCAGGAGACAGAGCGTTTTTTATGTTCTGTAGAACGAGAATGGCAGCAAGAACATCCATATGCTTTTGAATTTGCAATTGTTTTAGATGATGTGCAAATTGGTGCTGTATCTATTTCGCTTGGCGAAATAACCAATCAAGGTGAGATAGGATGGATATTAAACAAAAAATATTGGAACTGCGGATATGTATCTGAAGCAGCTACAGCAGTCTTGGATTTTGCTAAAACGCAATTGCACCTTCAAAGGGTGATTGCACAATGCGACTGGCGAAATGTTGCATCCGCCAGGGTGATGGAAAAGATAGGCATGCAGCTTGTTGATGAGAATGGCACGCGAACATATGTAAAAAGAGAAGAAACCGCACGAGAACTAACATATATGATTGAATTTTGATTGACAAATTCCAATTTTTTGTGCTGACTTAATATAACGTTATACAAAAAACACCCTATGACTTTTCGGTCATAGGGTGTTAAACTATTTAATCAAGCGCCCTCATTGTGGGGCTATTGTTAAGACGGAGAGGGGAGGTACTTATAGAATCACAAAGACCATGGAAACATTGCAATATTGAATCTTTTATGGTATAATACCATCAGTTCGATACCCCCCAATTTGAAGGAGGAGTCAACCAATGAAAACAAAAAAACTAGCAACGATGTATGCCATTGTTGCAGCAGCACTATATGCAATCAATGTCCCATTTTCTAAAATGCTGTTGGATCATGTAGATCCCACTATGATGGCAGCATTTTTGTATCTGGGTGCTGGCTTAGGTATGTTTGTTTATAGTATTGCAGCAAGGACAACCGGAAAAACAGCACACACTGAGCCGATAACCAAAAAGGAATTACCCTACACGATCGCAATGGTGGCGCTGGATATTATTGCTCCCATTCTCCTTATGTTTGGGATCAAGTTCTCCAATGCTGCTAATGTCTCCTTAATCAACAATTTTGAAATTGTCGCAACCTCTCTAATTGCACTGTTTGTTTTCAAAGAGGTTATATCCAAAAGATTGTGGATTGCCATTACCTTGGTGACAGCCGCAAGTGTTATCCTCTCCTTTGAGGGCGCAGGATCTTTTGAGTTCAACATCGGTTCACTTTTTGTCTTCGGTGCGTGTCTGTGCTGGGGCATTGAAAACAACTGCACCAGAATGATCAGCAACAAGAGTTCTATTGAAATCGTTGTTATCAAAGGCACTTTCTCCGGGCTTGGTAGCTTGATTGTTGCTTTGACGATTGGCGAAAGCATACCGTCTATTCTATACGTGGTGTGTGTATTACTGCTTGGCTTTGTCGCCTATGGCTTGAGCATCTATTTTTATGTTATGGCTCAGAAAGATTTGGGTGCAGCTAAAACAAGTGCCTACTATTCCATCGCACCGTTTTTGGGAGTTGCTTTTGGTATGCTGATTTTGGGTGAAAGACCCGCAATTCAATTCTATATCGCCTTGGCTGTAATGATTATCAGCACATATTTTATGATTAAGGACACCGTCGAATTACAGCATACTCATGAGCATACGCACACACATATCCATGAACACAGCCATGGAGATACTGTTCATACGCATGAGCATACGCACACACATACACATATCCATGTTCACGGCGAGGACACCGACAATCACGAGCATAGTCATAAAACAATGTCGCATGAACATTTGCATTCGGTATGACCAATTCCAATTTGGTAAAGGGTTATACAAAAACCCAATTTGACGGAGAGATATTATGAGTGATTTAACATATACGAGAATTATATCTGAAGATGATGTTGACATCTGTGAACTTTTGCAAATATATCAAATGCCCGATATTTCACAGTATATAAGTATCGGCAATAATTATTTTCATTATGTTACGAACACTGAAAATGTATATTTTTATAAAATTTATAAAAATGAAAAACTGATTGGCACAATACATCTTGAAAAGTATGAAAATTTGCTCTATATGGATATTCTAATATTTCCTAAATTTCAAAGAATGGGATTTGCGACAAAAGTAATTAAAGATATTCAAAACGACATTTTCAAACTCAATTATAAAAAAATTGAAATTTCTATTGATGAAAGAAATATTGCATCAATAACATTGTTTAAAAATGCAGGATTTTCATTCGTATCAAAAGAAGATGAATTGATAAATTTTGTTTATCAAAAAACGAATGGCTGACAAATTCCAATTTGTCGGTCGGTTTTAATATGAGTTATACAAAAGACACCCTATGACTTTTCGGTCATAGGGTGTTAAACTATTTAATCAAGGGGTTTCATTGTGGGTGTGTAAAATGTATCGGAACCTGTGGTGGAAATGTTTTAAGATGATTCAAAACAGCGAGGCAGTTGAAACGTTTTAATGTTATTGTAATCGAACTTGATTGTTTTGATAAAAAATGGTATAATCTATGCAGTATGATTATGAAGGAGGCGAAGTTTTGACCAAGCAAACCTTTAGGAAACATGTCCTATCTTCTTCTATATTGATGGCAATAGCAATTGTGGCTATTATAGTTTTTGGCGTTGTTATGTTTGAAAAATATTCCATTCCAAACGAGAATAATACCTCTGTGATGAGTGCAACAGTAACTGATGTGTATTACGGCGGATCTCACTACCGTGATATTGAAATCGCTATATCAAATGACAAGCCTTTAATATTGGTAGCTCCATACAGCGTTAGTCATTTGTGTGATACCATCGGTTACGATGTAGACCAATTAGCGCAGCTGCTTGAGGGGAAAACTATCGAATATCGCCGCATGAACGACTTGTCGTGGATAGTTGAAATTAATGTCGGCGACACTAAAATTGATAACAGCAAACTTACGATTCAGCAGATGATTATAACGCGAGTGGCGATTGTAATTCTTGGATTGCTTATGCTTGCGTTTTCTATCAATGGCTATGTTGTGTATCTTAAAGCAAAATATAAGCGTTACTTAAAAGCGAAAAAGAAACAGGAAAGAAAAGAAAAACGAAAATTAAAATTGATGGCGAAAGAAACAAAGTAAGACAAGATGCAAATGAGCCCCTGCTGAATTTCAGCAGGGGCTCTGACTTGCTGACAAACCTCACCTTCAAAAAAACAAACTTTCAATTTGCACAAAAACTAAGGCTCCCCTGTGCAAGGGGAGCTGTCGCCGTACTTTGCCAAAGGCAAATGTACTCGCGACTGAGGGGATGTTTTGTGTGGCTTTTAGCATCTTTACAACCCCTTCGCCTCGTACCTCGGCACCTCCCCTTACACAGGGGAGGCATCTGTTTTAGTTCGCTTTATCTATTTTGCTATATGCCTTTTCGCAATTTCACTTTGTCAGCAAACTGAGCCCCTGCTGAATTTCAGCAGGGACTCTGACTGTTCATTAAATTTCGTTAATTGAGGGGCTTCATCGTAATTGGCATAGAAGTCAGACTTAAGATGATTTCATCATGTTTTAGGGAAAGCCAAACAGATGTGACCGGAGGTGCGTGGGATCTTACTTATAATGCGTTTCCATTCAGTCAATAAAAACATGTAAATATCATAGAAATTGAAACTGTTTTATGTTATAATGAAATCAGTGTTCACTAATATGATAAAAGGAGGTGGCGAAATGTCAATAGCCTACGGTATTACCGCGCTGATTTCACTTTGTATGGTGGGCGTCTGTGTAATGGCTGACAAAAAGCGTGACGTGTGGCTTTTGTTTGTTTTCGCATCCGTTTCCGTATGTAATCTCGGCTATTTCATGCTGTCTGTTTCAAAGGTACTGGGGGATGCGCTGAATTCCAACAGACTTGCCTATCTCGGAAGTGTGTTTTTGCCGTTCTTTATGCTGATGATGGTATTGAGGTTTTGCGGTATAAAGCGCAGACCGCAGCTGACGGTGACTCTCGTTGCCCTTGGCATCATAATGCTTGGTATCACCACCAGTCCCGGCATTCTGCCGATCTACTACAGCACCGTTGATATTGAATTTGTAAACGGTACTACAAAGCTCGTCCGTGAATACGGCCCCTTCCACCTTTTGTATTACGTATATCTTATCGGATATATGCTGTCAATGATAGGAGTGACGCTGTATGCTATCGGTAAGAAGAAAATCAAATCTCGCATACACACTGTGCTTCTTTTATTTACGGTGTTCTGTAATATTGCAATTTGGCTTGCGGAGCAGTTTTTACCCCGCGGATTTGAATGGCTTTCGGTATCCTACATATTGACGGAATGTCTTATTCTTGTAATCTATCGCTCCATGCAAAAGCAGGGGCGTCTGATACGCAATGAAAAAACTCAGACCTATACCATAAACGTTCTGCTTACGGTATTTCTTCTGTTGTTTGCAAACTTTATACGCGTTGTCACAAAGGGAACTCCACCTGTAATGTTTGCTTTGTCCAATATCGTAGCTCTTATAATACATATCGGAATTTTGGTGTTTTGGGGAATATCGGTATACGACCGTATCATTAACAAAGCGATCCGTCGATGTCTGACGGCTCTCGTTTGCCTTATGATGCTATGGATGCTGCTGCAAAATCTTCGTTACACGGTGTTCTTTCAAGTATTGCCCTACGGTCAGTGGTGCTGGTACGCCTACTATATTTCGATGCTTCTCATTCCTCAGTTATGCTTGATCGCGGCGAAATATATAGGTAAGCCCGAGGATTATAAGCTTCCGTGGCAATGGAAATTGATGTACGTCCCATCTCTTCTGATGATCGTAGGATTCTTAACGAATGACATACATAAGTGGGCGTTCCGTTTCCCGGGTGGTTATGAGCTCGGATGGGACAATTATAGGTTTGGTCCCTTGTTATACGTGGCGATCACGTGGGTCTTCGGCTGTATCGTGCTGATGATTGCAGAATTTCTTGGAAGATGCCGTATTCCCAAAACGAAAAAGTTTATCCTGCTTCCTATTGCTTTGCTTGGTGTCGGCACGGTATATTCCGTTCTGTACGTGCTTGACGCGGAGATGTTCGGCTTTCTTGAAATGTACGTTACTATCTGTTTCCTTATCGTTGCGATTTGGGAGAGCAGTATCAAGATCGGACTCATACAGTCAAACAGCAGATATGACGAGCTTTTAAGATCATCTTGTCTTGGCGTTTCGGTCATTGACGCAGATTATACCGTTCATTATCGCTCTGACGATGCTCCCGAGCTTTCAACGGATCAAATGAGGGTGGCAACAAAAAAGCCTATCATGCCGTCGGGCGGAATCCGAGTGTCAGGCTCAAAAATTCGCGGAGGCTATGCGCTGTGGCAGGAGGACCTGTCTGAACTGATGGATAATCTCGAGGAGCTGAAGACACTCCGCGAGGAGCTGAAAGACTCCAATACGGTTGCTATGCAGAACTATCAGATGGATAAACGATTGCGTGTTCTTGCAGAAAAGAACAGACTGCATGACGTAATCCATCGACAGACCGCCCGCCAGATCAATTTGCTTGGTGATTGGCTCGGTAAACTACAGAAGACCACAGACGAAGCGGAAAAAAGAGAGCTTCTTCGCCGTATCGTTGTTGTTGGCACGTATTTGAAGCGGCGTAACAATTTGATCCTCGTCAGCGAGCAGGATGGTATTATCAAAGAGGAAGAGCTGAACCTCAGTATCCGAGAAATGATGAAAAATCTGCAGCTTGCGGGTGTGAGCTGTGCCAGCTCCGTACAGTTTGATATGGACCTGCCCGCGGAGGTTGTGATGAAGCTTTTTGATTTCTGCGAATTCGTTATAGAAAGCTCCTTCGACGGACTTGAACGACTGCTTGCCAGATTCTTCTATCGTGACGGTCTCTTCTATTGCTGTGTTGATGCAGTGTGTTCTTTGGATTTGACGTCTCTGTGCTCGGAGAACGTGTCTGTCAGTGCTTCTGACGAGAATTATTACACGCTTTCCTTCAAAACGAAAGGGGGAGAGGGCAAATGCTGACCTGTTTTTATGAAATGATCTCGCTTTGGCAGATAATCCTTATCGTGATCAGCCAGCTGACCATAATCGCTCTGCTCGCGTGTCTTCTCTTAGCCTATCGCAGATACGGTATATCGAAGCCGTTTAGTGTAGGTTTTGTACTACTACTCTTCAACGCTGCGCTTAATGTTGTCATGCTGCTTGACAATCGTCTTACACCCTTTGGGGAGGGTCCTCACCTTCGTATTCCTTACGCTGTTTTGGCAGCTATAACGTTGTTCTCGTTGAGCTATTCTGTGTGGACTTTTGTAGGTACCACCGGTCGCAGACAAATGATCAATAACACCTCGGTAAAGGAGGCCTTTGATAATCTTCCCACCGGAGTTTGCTTTTTCAATGAATCCGGTCTGCCCGTTCTCTGCAATCGTGAGATGCATCGATTCAGCTTTGCCATATGTGACAGAGACGTTCAGTATATTGCCGATCTTGAGGAATGCTTGCGTGAGGATTTTGCTCCAATCGATGGCGTGAAAAAGGACGGAAAGGCGTTTGTCCTGCCGAGTGGTAGAGTGTGGCAGCTTGAGCGTCGTGTTCTCTTTGTTGAGGAAGGAGAGGGGCACGTTGAGTTTATTGCGACTGATATTACTGATCTCTACAATACACGCCAAGAGCTCACCGAGGAAAACTCTCAGCTTCGCCGAGTTCAGTCTGAGCTTAAGCGTCTTTCTGCGAACGTTGTTACGATTACACGCGAGGAAGAAATACTTAACACAAAAATGCGTGTTCATGACGAAATGGGCAGATGTCTCGTTGCCGCGCAAAAGTACCTCCGCGAGGATAGCGCAGTAGGTGAGGGTATGACTGAAAGCGTTGTGACTGCTTGGCAGAGGGCGGTATCAATGCTTAAGTATAATAATGAAGTAACCGACGAGGATGTGTTTTCTCAAATCCGTCAGACCTGCCGTTCCATTAATCTTCGTCTCGTTGAGACGGGAGAGTTACCAAAGGATGAAGATGTGGCATATATCATCTCATGTGCGGTGAGAGAGTGTGTGACTAATGCTGTACGATATGCAGAAGCGGACGAGCTGTACGCTTGTTTCTCGGAAACGGGTATGGAAGCTACTGTTACTATATCTAATAACGGCAAACAGCCGGACAGCGATATCGTAGAGGGCGGAGGACTTTCAACTCTTCGTCGCAGAGTTGAGCGTGCAGGCGGCACAATGCTCGTGCAGTCCCGACCGCGTTTTAAGCTTACCGTAACGGTACCGAGAGGGAAGGAGAGATTATCATGATACGCGTATTGATCGTTGAGGAACAAAGAATGGCTCAGGAGAATATGGAAGCCATTATAAAAGAAAGTGACACTTATACTCTTGCGGGTATTATCGCAAACGCCGCTGATGCAGAGCTGTTTTGTATGCGAGGCGGTGTGGATCTCATTTTGATGGACGTATGCACAGCCCGTGACGAAAGCGGTATTGAGGCTTGCGCCGTGATCAAGAAGAAATTCCGTGATATCAAGGTTATTATCGTAACGTCAATGGCTGAGCACACCTTCATAGTGAAGGCAAAGGAAGCAAGGGCAGACAGCTTTTGGTACAAGGATGCATCGGACGGTGAGCTGATAAGCATTATGGACCGCACCATGGCTGGCGAGCATATTTTCCCCGATAAAACTCCAGAGGTAAAGCTTGGACTTACTACCAGCTACTCATTGACCCATCACGAAATGGACGTGCTTCGCGCATTGATGCAGAGCACAAGCGATGAGGATGCGGCAGGGATGCTCGGGTGCACCAAGGCTAACGTCCGCTGGCATCTTACGAAGATTCTTGAGAAGACAGGCTACCGTACCCGAATGGAGCTGCTTATCGCGATAGCACAGAAAAATCTTATTATCATCACACCAGATAAGGCACTTGAGGAAGAATAACCCAATGTATATTATTAGAAACAGTCTCTCGGACTTCTCGAGAGACTTTTTTTCCTTTAAAAGTTGAAAAAATCTTCAAATACTATTACTTGTACTAGTGACGAATTTGTGAAAAAGTTATATAATTAAGATAGATTAGTATATTTACTTAATATTCTCATGATACGAAAAGTTTGTATGTTCAAGGAGGAATACACTATGAAAAAAATCTTAAGTGTTTTACTGAGTTTAATAATGATGCTGTCACTATTGCCGATATCTGTAACGGCGTCAGACGTCATCACATATGTAGCCGTGAACATAGAAAAACCGGTTGCAGGTGAGCCATGGCGATGGCACAAAACGGCTACAATCGCAGGTAGGGATCCAAATTACACGGTATATCAAACAGCCGAATGGTATGATGAAACAGAAAAAAGATATATGAATCAGAATGATACGTTTCAACCGGGGCATATTTATACTGTTGAGGTATGGGTAAAAGCAATGGAAGGATATGAATTTGATGCAACGTCTACCTCCTACTATTTGGAAGCAACCTTGAATGGAAAGAAAGCCAAGGTCAGCAAAGCTTTTGAGTATCAAAGGTGGGCTATGGCGGTTGTGTCTTATACCTTCCCCGAAGTAAAAGAGCATCAGGAGATCACACGTGTTGAGGTGTCGGATATTATAGAACCAAAAATCGGAAGACAATCGATTGCCCGTCCGCATTATCTGAAATACAGCGAGGGCGTAGAAGGGTACGATGCAACGTGGTATGAAAATTACCAAAGCACCGGTGCTGCCTCTGCTCTTCCGTTTAGAGGTGTTTTTGCAGAAAAAAACATCTATACGTTTGAAGTTGTTTTGGAAGCAAAGGACGGTTATGCTTTTGCCCGTAAATCTACGGGACTTCCGGATGTGGTCGTTACTTTTAACGGCATTGTTGTCGGTTATAGTATTAGGTTTGACGGCGCAGGCAGGCTTGTGGCGCTTGAGGAATACGACAATTTAGGATATGCCAAAGAAAAAATAATGGGTGTTGTGTCCTACAAAATCCAAGAACCCATAATAGGAGAAAAGCCTTCCTTCACAGCGGAGAATCAGCGTGAAGATGGACTCTATTATATTGATACGGTTGATCCCAATTCAACAAAGAACGGTATTACCTGGTACGAAGGTGTTGGGGGCTCACGCAAAATGGATGAGAACGATACCTTTAAAGCCGGTGAATATTACTATGTTGCAATAAAAGTAAAACCGATAGACGGATACCATTTTGATACGGATACAAACGGTGTGTTGCTCGTGAGTGGAGCTATTAACGGTAACATGTCAGTAATTGGAGGAAATGAAGAAGGTCTGTTTATAGGATATACATTCGAAAAACTCGAAGAGGGATCGGGAAAGCTGAATTTTGTTGATGTTCCAAAGGGCGAATATTATTACGATGCTGTTATGTGGGCGGCAGGTAAAGAAATCACAGTGGGTACCGGAGCTGACACCTTCTCACCTCATGTTAATTGCTCAAGAGCGCAGGTTGTTACGTTCCTGCACAGAATAGTTGCATCTCCGGAACCTGTAACATTAGCTTTACCTTTTACAGATGTGGTAAAGGATTCTTATTATTTTAAACCTGTAGCATGGGCATATGAAAGCAAAATAACCTCCGGAACAAGTTCCACAACTTTCTCGCCTGATGAAAACTGCTCAAGAGCGCAGGTGGTAACTTTCCTTTGGAGGAGTATGGGGCAGCCTGAACCGAAAGGAACGACAGCTGTATTCACAGATATAAAATCAGATAGCTATTACTATAAAGCAGTTCTTTGGGCATGCGAAAACGGTATCACTGTAGGCACAGGTGCCGCTACCTTCAGCCCTGATAACATCTGTACAAGGGCGCAGGTTGTAACGTTTCTTTATCGTTTATCAACGCTTAATAAATGACCGGTGGAAATATGTCACGACTTATAGCAAGAATTAAATTTCTTCTGATAAAGATGTTTCGAAGAGGTGAATTATCTGTGTACAACACGGATGATATTGATGGTGGAGTTAAAACTTATTGCAGTGGCGATGATTCGCCAAAAGTGATAGAGTCAACAGAAATAATCAGATTTGAATGCGAGGTTTCACTTTATACTATTATTTTAGAGCAAAAAAGCGCACTTGTCGGAAGAAAATATAAATTGAGTGCAGCTTTAGAAAATGGAAACATCAAATGTAGAATCAAATGGCATGACAGGTTAGGAGTCGGAGAACTATACGATTTTACAACAGATGTGTTATTTATGATAAACATTCAAAAAATCGTATCAAAATATAATCTTGCTAGGTTTAATGGTTATATCAGCAAGGTAAGCGGACTTCCTGACATGTACGGTGCAAAACTTGATATTACCTATGCTTCAAATGAAACCATATATGCTTATAATAATCAGGATATGTTTATTCCGTTTGAAGCCGTAGGAAAATTAGTTGAGTTGTTTAATTGTGAATACAAAGAACCGCTCAAATGATCTGCGACCGCGGTTAGATAGAAATTTTCCTCTACCGCGCAGTTTAGAAGTGATCACTAAATATTAAATCGAAGAGAGTGGTACCAGCCACTCTCTTTATAATGCTGAATTCCAAGTGAAAAAATCGTCAATAAACTAAAAAATCTTCAAATACTATTACTTGTACTAGTGACGAATTTGTGAAAATCAGTATAATTATAAGTGGAGGAACGCTTCCGTTTTATAGATTTTCAAAAAGAAGGTGACACCTTGAGGAGAATTATCGTGAATATGCAAAATACGTTGTTTTGCAATGCCATCGCCGATACACTCCGCAATTCGGGAAATGAGTTTGATACATATACAGTTGATATGCCGGATAGAGTAGTTGATGAATGCAGCTGGATCGTCCCTTATGCTCTCCTTATGGAGGTTACGGGCTACACCCCATGGAAGCTTTGCGAACGCTTGAAGATTCGAGATGCAATAAAAACCAAATATCCCGATTGTAAGATAGTCCTCATCGTCGATGAAAACGCGGAAAAGGACATGGCAAAGCAAGTCAAACAAGCAAAGAAGGACGGACTGATAGATCAGTTCATTTACGGTTCTATCTCAGCAACGTATTTAGCCGACATCATAGACAGTCTTTGAAAGGCGGTGCTATAACAATGACAGTACGAGAAAGACCAAAGATAAATCTTTTGATAAATATGAGCTTACCTTACGTGCCGACACCGAATATTATATTGACGTGAATGCAGCTACAAGAGTGCTCGTTATCACCGACACCGAACACGGCGTTTCAGTATCCTTTGAAGAAGGAATGCGCCCGATGGATATGTTGCCAAGTGAAGGAAATACCCCGACTTACAGCTTTCAGCTCTTCCATAAAGGGAAGTATATTCACATCAAACGTAAAACCGATGTCGGATGCTGATCTGTATTCTTCCATATCGAGCTAGAAGACGCAAACTGCGGTCTTTATAACCTTCCGGGACAGATAACGGTGCCCGAAAACTACACATGGACAGACGGCGTTGAGCCTGTTCTGCTTGAATCTTAAAAAGAATTGAACTACTATAACTTAAAATACAGGAGGATACAATGAAAAAGTTACTGATAAGTTCATTGATTGCAATACTTATAATTGTTATAACAACAATGCAGGCTTTAGCAACTCTCCCTTTCAAGGACGTCGCGTCCGGTGATTGGTATTATGAAGCTGTACGGTGGGCTGTTGATAAATACATCACAACAGGTACTTCCGCTGATACGTTTTCACCTAAAATGCTCTGTGACAGAGCACAGGCTGTAACGTTCCTTTGGAGAGCGGTCGGCTCTCCCGAGCCTTCATCCTCAGAGATGATATTCTCAGACGTATCGGCTGACGCTTACTATGCAAAAGCAGTTCTTTGGGCTGTGGAGGAGAATATTACAACAGGTACCGGAAACGGAAAATTCTCTCCCGATATGAAGTGCGACAGAGCACAGATCGTAACGTTTCTTTGGAGAACTGTAGGATCTCCTACAGTAGAAAGCACCAATCCCTTTATGGATGTTTCGGTAGATTCCTATTACATCAGCCCTGTTCTTTGGGCTGTCAAGGAAAACGTTACAACAGGTACGGGTGGTTCGTCATTCAGTCCCTCTATGTCATGTGACCGCTCTCAGATAGTAACCTTCCTTTACCGTTGCTTCAAGAGAGATATCACATTCTTATCTCAGCCTGCAGACTTTACTTGCTACGAAGGCGAGGAGATCACCTTCACTGCAGAGGCGAACGGATACTTTGATATCAACTACATATGGCAGTCAGAAAATACTGACGGACAGTTTACAGACCTTTCTGACAGCGCTTGGGCAACCGGTTGCACGACTAATACGCTAAAAATAACCGTAACATCCGAGCATATCGCAAGTGGACTTAAGCTTCGATGTGTAGCGTACGATAAATTCGGTAACACAGCTACCTCCGTCACAGCAAGTGTTCTTCCTGGAGAGCCTCTTGCTGTAGCGACTCAACCTGATGATAAGAGAGCTGGATTTGACGCGAACGTTGACTTTAACGTTGCTGTTACCGGTGGTCGCGCACCATATAACTACAAGTGGGAGATCTATACAAGTACTTCAGGCGCATATGTTCCTGTCGAAAGCGGACCTCTCTATAGCGGAGTCAACGCAGAAAAACTGACCGTTGTAGTGACGAAGGGTTGCAGTGAAATCAGTACAAAATTCCGTTGTATTATCACGGATGCGGCAGGGAACAGCATTACAACAAACGAGGCTTTGTTACTTGAATCGCTATACGTGGCAGTAAATCCCGTAAACGGTAACACAGTAGATATTTTCAGCGAACAGACCCTAAACGTCGATGCTAAAGGAGGAGTTGGAAAACTCACATATCAGTGGCAGGTTAAAGCGGACTATATGTCCGATTGGGAAGACATCGTCACATACGGTGGGTATCAGGATTTCTATACTCCCACACTTAAGCTTACCATAACGTCAGATGAAGTAAGATATAATCAGCAATACCGTTGCATGATAAGCGATGAAAGCGGTGATACTGTATACTCTGCTATTGCAAGCTTTAACGTAATTTATCCTGAACTTAAACTCGTCAAGAATCCCCTTGATGCCTATTGTAAAGCTGATGGTATGGTTGTTGAGTTCACAGTAGAAGCAATAGACGGTATGGTGATTCAAGGAGGAAACTCACTTTATGAGTATTCATGGCAGTACTCTGTAAACGGATCCTCCGAATGGAAACCTCTCTCTGGCTCAGGTATTTCTTGGGTATCCGGTGAAGATTCCGACACACTTACAGTTACAGGTGTTCCCGAGGCCTTTACATCTTCCTATTTGTTCCGTTGTGTTGTAACAGATGCTGTTGGCGATAGTGTAACCTCTTACGAAGCGATGCTTATACCTTATAAGCCAATGTCGTTCAGTTCTTACGAAACACCTTACTTCGCATCACCGAATGAGGAACTGACCATCCAGATTTTCGTTGACGGTGGTATTCCCGAATATTCTTATGAATGGTACTTCCGCATTGACGGTATGCCAGTTTTCGCAGAGATCACATCATCTGACGTTTGGGCAGATGCAGGTAATAAGAATTATATCACTCTTAATCTCCCCAAAGACATGCTTGAAGCAAACCTTCGCATTTATATGTTAGCTACAGATAGGCAGGGCGAGTGGATAATGACCGACGTTATCACTATCAAACCCGAGCTTAGTGTGTCAGCTGAAGCGACTGAAGTATATACCGTACTTGGCGACGTAAATACAGTAAAGGTAAACGTTATAGGTGGACAGGCGCCATACACCTATAAGTGGTCGATCTATAATAAGGACGGTACGTATGTTAACCTTGCAGCATCCACCTCAAGTAACACGTATTCGTCAAAAATGTTTGAGTATAACGTAACATTCAGAGACACCAAGGATTATTACATTTGTACAGTAACTGATGCCCTCGGTAAAACAGTCACCTCTGAAAATATCTACCTTAAGGAAATGATACCTTTCGATATCGTAACTCATCCCTATTCCGATGAGCTCTATCGCGTGGGTGATTCTGATAGATTCTTCATTGAGGTAGAAGGCGGTGTGGGACCCTATACATACAAGTGGGAAGAGAAGTTAAACTATCAGACATACTTCACTGAAATAAGTGGTGCAACTACCGACAAGCTTGACTACACCTTTACTGAAAACCACAGAAAGTACGCCGTTACAATCAGATGTACCGTTACAGACTCGCTCGGCAATACTGTAACCTCGAACGAGTTTACTCCTAAGTTTGCACTTTGGATCGATGAGTCTGATACAACCTATACCGTATCAAACGGTACTCAGCGTATCCTTTTCTACAACATAAAGGGCGGCGTTGCTCCTTACACCTTTAAGTGGTACGTTTACGACGTTGACACAGGATTATCCACCGATCCTTCAAATATCAATTACTCAGGTATCACAGTAAACGGTAATAATCTTACCGTAAAGGTAACGGCACACGTTGCAGAACACTATAAGTTCTACTGTGAAGTTTCCGATGCATCAGGAGACCTAATAATCTCACCGATGAAGTCCTTCAAGGTTAATAGCGTTGGATTTAAGAACGATCTTGCAAGCAGATACTATGTCGATAAAACAGGAGACAGAGTATATCTCAAGGTAGAGCTCAACGACTATGCTACAACACCTGTCAGATATGTTATAGAGTATTCCGACGATACTTACACTGCAGGATACTGGAGCACTAAAAAAATCGCGACCGGTGAAGGTCTTAGTTATGAGATATCATACCTTATCGGAACATCCGAGAGAGACAATCATGCTCGTTACCGTATCATTGCTACAGATTCTAACGGAAATTCAGTAACGTCAAACGTTATGTCGGTCGTTTTCAGTCCGAGAATAGAAAGCTATACAGTTAGCAGAGACTTTAACGTCGGTACTTCCACAACCTTCACAGTTAACGTTACAGACGGAACTGCCCCCTATACCTACAAGTGGCAGTATTCCACCACAGCAGAAGGGGGGTATATTGACTGTATTAGCAGCTCGGAGCCCTTCACGGGAGAAAACACCGCAACACTTACGATAGGTAATATCACGAGCAGTATGGAAAACTACACCTTCCGCTGTGTGATTACCGATGCAGAAGGTGGCACGGTCACATCCAATCCTGCGGTATTTATAGTACGTCCTATTATGATAACGTCACAGCCTCAAAGTGTAGTGGCTGAAAAAGGCACAACATTTACCTTCAAGGGTCTCAAGGCTACGGGCGGCAAAGGAGCACTGAAGTATCAATGGCAAATAGCTTATACAACTACTCCCACAAGTGACAGCGATTTCTTTAATTGCTTCCTCGCCCCTGCATATTTCTCGAACTATGATACAAACGAGCTTTCAGTATTCTACAATACGGGCTTCGAGAACAGTACTTTCCGTTGCAAAATTACCGACGCAGATGGAAACGTTGTCTATTCTGATTACGTATACGTAACCCAAGCATAAATGAATACCCCTCCGAGGGTTTCTCTCGGAGGGGGGATAAAAAAGTTTATTACCGGAAACGGTTATAATATTGCATTAAATTTTTTTCATAGAAAAGGAGAAAAGAAAAATGAAAAAATTAACATCACTTATCCTCGCGCTTATGATGTGCGTAGGAATGCTCGTGTCTGTTGCATCCCCCGCTACTGCGGCTAAGTTCACAGACGTTGCTGACGGTCAGTGGTACACCGATGCAGTTAACTGGGCAGTAAGCAAGGGAGTTACCACAGGTACCTCTGAGACCACATTCAGCCCCGACATGACTTGCGACAGAGCGCAGGCTGTTACGTTCATCTGGAGAGCACTCGGTTCACCCGAGCCCTCCACAACCGTACACCCCTTCTCTGACGTAAAGACAAGCGACTACTTCTACAAGCCCGTTATCTGGGCACTTGAGAACAGTGTAACAACAGGTACGACCGCTACCACATTTGAACCTACAATGAAGTGTAGCCGTTCACAGATCGTAACCTTCCTGTGGCGAGCAATGAACGCTGTAGAGGTTTCCGCTTCTAATCCCTTCTCCGACGTTGCAGGTGATGCTTGGTTTGCAAAGGCTGTTCTTTGGGCAGTAGCTAAGAACGTAACAACAGGTACATCCGCTACAACATTCTCTCCCGACATGGCTTGCTCCCGCGGTCAGATCGTAACCTTCCTTATGAGAGCTGTAACAACCTATGAGGAAGAAAATCGTCCCGAATATGCTTACACCGGCATTTACGATGAAGACGGCGAGCGTATTTTGGATCAGAGATACCTTGATCTTGACAAGGAGCACAGCTTCTTAGTTAAGGTTTACACAAACGGACCCGCTCCCTACAAGGTAACTATTTCCGGTAGCGCAATTAACGGTGGTGTACTTGAAGAGATCACTACAAGCGAAAAGGAATTCGTTTGGACTCACAAATTCACTGAGGAAGAATACGGTGATGATGGTATGATCGACCTCAGATCAAGCGTCGAGACTGCAAGCGGTAAGACAGGCTTCTTTGAGGATAACTACCAGATCAAGATCTTCAAGAACGTCCCCCTCTTCATTGAATATGATCTTGAAAAAACTAATGAAGCGAATACATTGTACATGCCTGCACTTGACGATGGAGTTGTTGTCATGACTCCCAGCATCACTGTACACGGCGGTACTAATGTATTCACATACAGATGGCAATACAAATTCCCCGGCGATGCAGATTTCAAGGATCTCGTAGGCAATGAAAGCTTCATTGCAAACAACAACTGTGATCCTACATCTGATTATATGCAGCTTGGTATTGCATGCAAGAATATGCCTAACGGTATCTATCTCAGATGTATCGTTGTTGACAGCAATGGTGCTTATCTGTCATCTACCGAAGGATTCTTCTACGGTCAGATCTATGTTGGCAAGGAGCCCACAGAGAAGGTAATCGACAGAGTTCAGGGTGTTGGTGCAACAGTTGAGATCACAGCATACGGCGGTGTTGGTGAGCTTAAATATCGTTGGTATTCTTATGAGGACGGCCAATGGCATGCTGTTCCCAATGGAGTTCCCGGATATAATACCAATTCTCTTAAGATAGACTTCTATACACAGCTCGAGACTGTTCGTTGTGAAATCACCGATTCTCAGGGCCATTTCATCTACTCAAGAACATATAATATTGAATCCATTGCGGATGCAAATAAGGGTTGAGTATACGTCTGATAAGTAAAAAATCAAATAACAACGGCATCATTTTTATAAAATGATCGACTGTCTAAGGGAGTGATGTCGCGCATCACTCCCTTGCGCATTTTTAAAAAGGTTAATACCGTATTCATAAAATTATTATATAATTATATTACTTAATAAAGGAGGACTAAATTATGTCGATCTTTGATAAGCTGAAGCGTGGCGCTATGGACGCAGTAAAGAGCGCCGCATCATCCATCGGTAACAAGAGCGAGACCTTTACCTTTGCCGCTCTCCCTGAAAGCCTTGCCCAGATGCAGGCTCTCCCCGAGGCGAAGCTTGACGACCCCTATAAGACAGCCGCGCTGACAGTTTGCGCTATCTGTGCTTATGCGGCAGACAAAAACATCGGTCTTGAAATGCTCAACTGGCTCCGCGGACCCAGACCTCTCGGTAACGGTGAGATATCCTTCCTCAACGACCGCTTCCGCGACGGCAAGACCTACGTTCCCTTCTCATACTTCAAGGGAGCGACCCCCGAAAACGACTACACCCCCAGCGTTCCTTATTCCATTACTATTGAGTCTAACCCCTATTCCGATGCAAACGAGGGCTATAAGAAGCTCTTCGTTCGAAGCAGTGGTGCAGACAATCCCCGTGAGATCGTTCTTCGTAAGAAGGCAGACGGCAAATGGCTCCTTTGGGATCAGGTGATCCTCGTTGGTATCCGCGACCCCAAGTCTGCCGACCCCTGGGCGTAAAAGATGAGAAGAACGGGCAGAGGCAGTAATTTCCTTGTATGTCTCCTGTTCAATATGCTTTTGAATCTTGAGTGGAGCATACCCGCGTGGATATTACTTGCACTCCATTTTATACTTGACTTGTCTATCGTTTGGTTTTGGGTAGCCCTTGGGCTTTGGATACTCATTCTTATTTCATGGATGGCCATTGTCGGCTGGGCGGCAGATTGTTCGAGCGAAAAGGATCCTCCCCGCGAAAACAAGAATCCGTATTCTTCGAAGAACAGCGATTTCAACCAAAACTGAGTTTTAAGGGATGGGATCAAATGATGAAATTTTTGAAGCAAACGGCGGTGATCGTTATGTGCCTTCTCTCACTGTTTTCACTTTTTGGATGTGGCAAGCGCCATGTCCCGGACGGTCCGGGAATGGAAAGAGAGGTGTGGGCTGAGTTTACCATATCTCAAAGCTCCGACGTATATAATCAGAATTACTCATATACTGTAAAGCTTGATGAAGAGTCGAATGAATATTACCTCAGCACTGAGCTGTACGATTACGAGCTTGGATACCCGGATGAAAAAAGCATCAAGCTCAAAAATAAAACTGTAAATGAACTATTTTCGCTGAATCTTTTATCTCTTCCCGACAAAGAAGAGTCTACGCTTGAGGCGGAAATACTTGACGGCACGTTTCTTCACTTTTCCGTGACCGACCAAAACGGAAAAGTTTACAAGAAATCTATTTCGGATGAAAAGGCAGGCAAGATACTTGCTTTACTCAAATCTTATATTAATAAGATAGATCCGAACTAAAGCGAGAAACATAATTAACAACACAAAATTTATCGGTATAATTCCGTATTAACAGAAAAGGAGAAATATTATGGGACTTATTAAAGCAGGACTTGGTGCGCTTGGCGGCGTACTTGCCGATCAGTGGAAGGAATTTTTCTATTGCGACTCACTTCCTCCGGAAGTGCTGATGAGAAAGGGCGAAAAGAGAGTAGGCGGACGCTCCTCAAACACAAAGGGAAGTGACAACGTAATTTCCAACGGCTCAGGAATCGCAGTTGCCGACGGTCAGGCAATGATCATCGTTGAGCAGGGAAAGATCGTTGAATTCTGTGCAGAGCCCGGCGAGTTTACATACGACACATCAACCGAGCCTTCCATTTTCGCAGGAAGTCTTGGTAACAGCATCAAGGAGACTTTCAAGACTATCGGTAAGCGTTTTGCCTATGGCGGAGACACCGGTAAGGACCAGAGAGTTTACTACTTCAACACAAAGGAGATCACGGGAAACAAGTTCGGTACAAAGTCTCCCGTCCCCTTCAGAGTTGTGATCAACGAGCAGATGGGACTGAAGCTCTCCGTTGACATTCGTTGCAACGGTATGTTCTCATACACCATCGTAGACCCCCTGCTGTTCTATACAAACGTAGCAACCAACGTAGCAACAGAATATAACCGTGAGCAGATTGACGAAACTCTGAAGTCCGAGATGCTCAATGCACTTCAGCCCGCTCTTGCGAAGCTGTCTGCGGCAGGAATTCAGTATTACGAGATCCCCGGCAAGACCATGGAGATCCGCGACGCGCTCAACGAGGTGCTCTCCCATGAATGGGGTGAACTCCGCGGTCTTAAGATGCGCAACGTAAGTATCAATTCCCTCACCATTCCCGAGGATCAGAGAAAGAAGCTCACCGAGTGGGAAGAGAACGCAATGACCACCAATCCCATGATGGCAGGAAGCCGACTTGTTGGTGCACAGGCTGACGCAATGAAGATGGCTGCGCAGAATGAAGGCGGTGCAATGCAGGGCTTTATGGGTATGGGCATGGCTATGAACGCAGGCGGAATGAATGCGGCTAACTTTTATCAGATGGGTGCCACACAGCCTCAGCAGGCGGCTCCCGCCGCTGCTCCTGCGGCAGACGGATGGCAGTGCTCCTGCGGAGCTACCGCTACCGGTAAGTTCTGCCCCGAGTGCGGTTCCAAGAAACCTGAGCCGAGGCCTACGAATGGTTGGACATGTGCTTGTGGTGCTACCGCTGCCGGAAAATTCTGTCCCGAATGCGGATCTCCCAAGCCTGCTGAAGCCGATGGCTGGACCTGCTCCTGCGGTGCGGTAAACAAGGGTAAGTTCTGTGCAGAATGTGGCTCAAAGAAGCCTGCAGGCGCACCTCTCTACCGCTGTGACAAGTGTGGCTGGGAACCTGCAGATCCTCATAATCCTCCCAAGTTCTGCGCTGAATGCGGAGACCCTTTCACTGACGACGATATCAAGTAAACTTTAACCTCCATGAAAAGGGGGGCCGAACGTGGAAAATATCGGGTACCCCCATCTATAAAATGAAAGGAGAATACTATGGGAATATTTGATTTTTTAAAGAAAAAAGACTGTGAAATATGCGGTAAGGAAGTTGGTCTCCTCGGATATAAAAAGCTTGAGGACGGCGAGATCTGCAATGATTGCGTAAAGAAGCTTTCCCCCTTCTTCGACGACCGCAGACACTCTACTGTAGAACAAATAAAGGCTCAGCTTGCATACCGTGCGGAGAATGAAAAAGCACTTGCAGGCTTCAATCACAGCGTAGCGATCGGTAAGTACGAGAAGATGTTCATTGAGGTCGTAGGCGGTATTCCCACACGCTTTGTAATTTCATCCTCGGATAATTACAAAGCAAAGAACCCTGACATTATTTCTTTCAAGAATGTTTCTTCATGCACACCCGATATCAAGGAAAACCGGACGGAAGAGAAGTACACCAATGATAAGGGCGAGAGAGTAAGCTATAATCCCCCGAGATATGAATACAGCTATGATTTTAATATCAAGTTGAATATCTCAGGATGTGAATATTTTGATTTCATTAATCTCGATCTCAACTCTGGCAGTGTTGAATTAAAGACGGTCGCTCCTGCAGGAAACGGCTTCTTTAACATGAGAAATACCTTCGACCCAATGCTGTATCCCGAGTATCGTGAGTTCAAGGCGATGGTCGATGAGATTTGCGCATACGTTTCCGCAGGTCAGAGAGGTGTCGCTTACAGTGGAATGCAATACGGTCAGGCAAACAACTTCCCTCAGGGCGGTGCTGCAGATCCGATCCAGGGGATACTCGCTCAGATGCGTACAGCTAACGATATGCAGACCCTTACAGGACTACAGATGAACCTTACCATGATGATCATGAATCACCCTAACAAGGCGGCAATTATGGATCAGGCGTCAACGATCATGGCAGATTCAATGGTTCGCATTGAATCTGTAGCAGCAGGTATTCCTTATATCGACCCAAGAATGGGTGGTGTAGGGAACAGTGTCCCAGGTTCCACCGCTGCTCAGAACGCATTCACATCATCTAATGCAGGTTGGATTTGTCCCGCTTGCGGTAGTGAGAACGTAGGAAAATTCTGTAATAGTTGTGGAGAAAAAATGCCTGTGCCTAAGGCGGATGCTTCATGGACTTGCCTTTGCGGGGTGAAGAATACGGGCAAATTCTGCAGTGAGTGCGGACTTGAACCCGCCCGCCCCGAGGATATTGAGTGCAGTGAGTGCAGCTGGACTGCAGAGGAGGATACAACGACAGTTCCTACTTTCTGTCCCAACTGCGGTAAGAAGTTTGACTATAACGATCTTAGATAATATTTAGAATAATATTCGAATAATTCCGAAAGGAGTGATATAAATGTCAACATTACAGCAATACAAATGTCCATGCTGTGACGGTGCAATTGAGTTTGATGTTGGCACACAGAAAATGGTCTGTCCGTACTGTGACACCGAGTTTGACGTGGAAACTCTCGCGTCATACGACAGTGACCTGAGTTCTGTGGGCGAAAGTAACATGGAATGGGACACAAAGGCAGGCAGCGAATGGTTTCCCGGCGAGGAAGAAGGACTTAGAGTATATTTATGCGAGGCCTGCGGAGGAGAGGTTGTGGGAGATGAAACTCTTGCTGCAACTGCGTGCCCCTTCTGCGACAATCCCGTAATTATGAAGGGACAGTTCCGAGGAGATCTGAAGCCCGACTTTGTTATCCCCTTCAAGCTTGACAAGAAGGCTGCCATTGATGCACTTAAGAAGCATTACATGGGAAAGAAGCTTCTTCCCAAGGTGTTCAAGGACCAGAATCATATCGACGAGGTAAAGGGAATGTATGTTCCCGTATGGCTCTTTGATGCCAAGGCAAATGCTAACATACGCTATAAGGCAACAACGACTCGCCATTGGAGCGACAGCAATTATAACTACACAGAGACATCATTTTATTCTGTCCTCCGCGGTGGAAATCTCGGCTTTGAGAGAGTTCCCGTTGACGGCTCTACAAAGATGGACGACACCTTAATGGAGTCTATTGAGCCCTACAATTTCGCAGATGCGGTGGATTTCCAGACGGCATATCTTTCCGGATACCTTGCGGATAAATATGACGTTTCCTCTGATCAGAGCATTGAACGCGCAAACGAGCGTATCCGTGTCAGCACGGAAGATGCCTTTGCATCAACAGTACGTGGTTACGATACACTGAAGGCTGAGGCCTCAATGATCAATCTTTACGATGGCGTAACCAAGTATGCTCTTTATCCCGTATGGATACTTAACACATCATGGAACGGACAGAAATATACCTTTGCCATGAACGGTCAGACAGGTAAGCTTGTGGGAGATCTTCCCCTTGACAAGGCGGCATATAAGCGTTGGCTCTTCGGTCTCAGCGGAATTTTCAGCGCGGCTGCTCTTGCTATTATGTACCTGCTGTGGTTACTGTAAGGAGGGCGTGTTATGAATAAGAAATTATTTGCACTTATTATAGCGTCGCTGATGCTTATGGCGATGATCGTTCCTGCAGCAGCTACGGACGTAGTAAAGCTTTATGACCTTGCAGAGCTTATCACCGACAGTGAAGAGGAACAGATAACTCAAAAGCTTGACGAGATCGGTGAAAAGCACGACATTAACCTTGCCATTGTCACGGTAGAGTCCATAGAAGATGAGGATCCCGATGAATTTGCCGAGATGGTATTTGATGAAGAGGGATACGGGGAAGCTAAAAACGGTGGAATCCTACTGTTCATCGCTATGGAATCAAGAGACGTTGTAGTGTTCTATGATTCTGTCATTGATATGGGGATCGCTGATTCCATAAGAGAAGAAGTAACTCCATATCTGTCCGACGAGGACTATGCTGAAGCATTCGATACCTTTATTGAAAAGTGTGACTATTACGTAGACGGTGAGCTTAACGGTTATCCCTTCAACTGGACTCGCAATATTGTTATTGCTGTTGTAATTGGTGTGGTTCTTGCGCTGATCATAACAGGAGGCATGAAGGGTCAGCTGAAGAGCGTAAGAGCTCAGAAGGCTGCTACAAACTACGTGGCAAGCGGAAGCATGAATGTTACAGAAGCAAGGGACAACTTCTTATACAGAAATGTTGTGCGCCACAAGAAGGAAAGCAGTAGTAGTAGCTCCGGATCATCCGGTGGAAGATCCAGAGGAAGCAGTAGCGGAAAGTTTTAAAGCTTAAGGCTATAGTTTAAGGAACTTTAGCTGAGTGAGCTGTAAATTAGGTTATGCCTTTGTTTTCAGACATAAAGTAAAAAAGAGAGCCATCGGAACGCATGTCCGATGGCTCTCTTATTGCCAGGTATGCTCTGTGATACATTTGGTATTTACGTAATGGACGAAGCAGACCTTGAAATGCACGGTGCTTGCAGCCGTGACGGCCGCTACGATAATGAGCTGTGGATGGATTATGCCGAGAATGAGATCTTTACCCCCGGTATCACCGATAGACACGTTGCTCTTGTTGAGCGTGACAAGAACCGTCCGAGCGTTATCATTTGGTCTCTCGGTAACGAAAGCTCTTTTGGTAAGGCATTCTTCGACGGTGCGAAATACATCAAGAACCGCGATAACACCAGACCGATCCATTACGAAGGTTTACAGAATGCAGATCCGAAATACTATTACACCGATATGGTAGACATGGTCAGTATGATGTATCCTTCTTTTGAGACCATTCAGACCAAGGTTTTAGACAATCCCGAAGAGACAAGACCTTTCGTGTTGTGCGAGTACACACACGCTATGGGTAACTCCTGCGGTGATATCGCAGAATACTGGGATATGATCTATAACAATGAACAGATGATGGGTGGTTTCGTTTGGGAGTGGGCTGACCACGGTATCAAGACAGATGAAGGCTTCTTATACGGTGGTGACTTCAAGGAACCCGAGCATGACGGTAACTTCTGTGCAGACGGTCTTTTGACCCCTGACAGAAAGCTCAAGTCCGCAGCGCTTGAAATGATGGCAGTTTACGGCGGTAAAACCAAGTCTGAGGTTTGTCCTGTAGATATTCCTCCAAGCACCTATAAATTCTCTTCTGCGATTGCTATTGAAGTAAACGAGCACACCGGTGAGATTACTTCAATCAAGGCAGACGGCAACGAGGTTCTGCATACACCGATGCACTTTAACATCACCCGTTATACCGATAACGACCGTGATCTTGTTCCTCACTGGATCGGCAGATGTCATCTGGAAGCATGCAGACCACACATCTTCTCCTGCGAGAAGACTGACAACAGCTACAAGTTTAAGGGTTGTTTGGCAGCTAACTGTCTGATGCCTGCTGCTGAATTTGAACTGGTTTACGAGGTAACCGGTAACGTACTTACTGCTACCATTGCATACAAACTTGCTGATTATGTTGAGCGTTTCCCTCGTTTCGGTATTGAGTTCGGCGTAGACAAGGCATACGGTAACTTCTCTTACGTTGGCTTTGGACCGAGTGAAAGCTACGTGGATAAACACATTGCCAGCGAGTACGGTTACTACGTAAGCTCTACAGAGGAGAACTACGATTACGAATACATTCGTCCTCAGGAGTCCGGCAGCCATTATGCTTGTAAGTATCTCGCAGTCAAGAATCTGTTTAAAGTGACAGCAGAGCAGCCCTTCTCTTGCTCAGTGAACCCCTTTACAACTGCGCAGCTTCGCGAGACACTTCATTCCTTCGAGCTTGAAGAAAACGACTTTGTGAATGTTTGTATCGACCTTGCAATGCGCGGTGTCGGTTCTCATTCCTGCGGTCCGGATCTTCCCGATGAGTACGAGATTCCGAAAACCGGTAAAAACACCTTCAAATTCACATTCTGATAGAAATATATAAGATACGGTTTTGTCTCTGAACATAACCCCCAAAATCGGAGGCGTCACATCAAGTGGGGCCTCCGATTTCTATTAAAAAGTTATACTACTAAAATTGCGTTAAAGAGGTAAAATATGGATCCTATTTATGTAACCGGGCATCGAAATCCTGATACCGATTCCATAGTGGCTGCCATTGCCTATGCATCCCTCCGTAATGCATTAGGCGACCGTGAATACACAGCTGCTTGCCTTGGACGTGTATCTGATGAAACTCAATTAGTTTTGAACCATTTCGGCTTTGCCCCCCCAACGTTAATAACGAATGTGTACACACAGGTGCAGGATTTGGATTTTGATAAACCGCCGATCCTCAGTGCGGCTGTCAGCGTTGACAGGGCATG
The DNA here is from genome assembly GCA_045638805.1 of Eubacteriales bacterium. Taxonomy (GTDB): domain Bacteria; phylum Bacillota; class Clostridia; order Oscillospirales; family CAG-272; genus RUG11130. Next base: position 10,316 of record JAZUBZ010000067.1, on the reverse strand, counting down.
GAACGAACTCCATAACCGAAAAGAACTGCGTGCTATTCCTGTTGCAAACGATGACGGAACGCTGCTGGGGCTAATATCCCGAGAGGATATTGCAAGCTATAATATGGAACTGAATAATTCATGTGTTATGAACAAGGTTCCGCTATTTAACGTACTGGCTGTGCTTGAGGGCAAGGTCATCAACGATGCAGGAGAATATCTTGATGCCGTGTCCGGCGAAGTTGTTCTTGCGATTCCCGAAAGCAGAGGAGCAACCATGTTTCCGAACAGCGACTGTGTGGTGATCTGCGGTAATCAACCTGATATGATCCGCCAAGCGTTGGAACAAAATGTAAATTGTTTGATTCTTTGCCGAACAGAACTGTCTCACGAGCTGATGGCAATTGAAACTACCACATGTATTATTTGTACGCCTTTTGATGCCTATAAGGCGACCAGACTTATTTTTCAGTCTACTCCAATCGGAAGGATTTGTTGCACCAGGGATCTGTTATGTTTCCATTTAGATGATAGAGTGGATCATGTAAAAGAAATGGTTTGGAAATACAGAAAACCCTGCTACCCCATTTTGGATGAAAACGAAAAGATTGTAGGAATCCTGACGAGATACCATTTGCTACGTCCCAGAAGGAAGCGTGTGGTTCTTGTGGATCACAACGAAGCCTCTCAATCTGTACCCGGTTTGGAGGAAGCCGATATTCTGGAGATCATTGACCATCACCGTTTGGCAGATATTCAGACTAATAATCCCATTTTTGTCAGAAATGAGCCGGTTGGTTCTACCAACACGATAATAGCCTCTATGTTCCAAGATAAAGGATTGATTCCTTCTGAAAAATTGGCAGGCATGATGGCTGCGGCAATTTTGTCGGATACCGTTATGTTCAAATCACCTACTTGTACAGTTCGAGATATTCGCACTGCAGAACGTATGGCACGTATTGCCAACGTTTCCTTAGATGAACTTGGGAAAAAGATTTTTTCCGAATCTGTGGAGGCAAAGAGTGAAAAGGAATTGCTTTATATAGACTACAAGGAATTCCATATTGCCGGTCACAACTTAGCTGTTTCGCAGGTTACCTGCCTTGACAGCGCGAGCATACTTTCAAGAAAAACGGAACTGCTCGAGCAAATGAAGGCTATTTCGGACGAAACGGATGTTTCCTTGGTTATCCTTATGCTGACAGATGTGCTTTTGGAAGGTAGCTATCTGTTATATGTGGGGGATGACGATATTATCAGTCAAGCTTTTGATGTGTCTGCTAAAGATAATGAGGTATTCTTGCCTAATGTCATGAGCCGCAAAAAGCAGGTTATTCCCGGCTTGTCAGCTATGTGGGGTTGATAAATCAATTACAAAAGGATAAAACGGAATAATGGCACTGTCTGACTTGGATAGTGGCTTGTTTATAAATCCAACCGGCGGTGCCTATATTTACATAAATTATACATATCAATCATTAGGAAGGTTAAGCATATGAAGTATGAAATTGAGTTAATTACAACACAGGATGTGCAGGAATTTACAAAGATAGTTCAAAAAGTTAACTGCGACGTTCGATTGAAAGGAAAAGACGAGAACGGTGCTCCCTGGGAGCTTTCTGCAAAGTCTATCCTATGTGTACTTCTTATCGGAGGACATATACAACACAGACATCATGAGTCTCAGGATATTGATTGGAATACGATCTATTGCGAATGCGATAAGGATATATATCCTTTAATCAAGAAATATGTAAAGGAATAATCTACACGCTGTGAGCCAAATAAGAGGTATATACGAGTCACTTTCCGTCACTGCGGTGTGACTCGTGATTTTATTATAAACGTTTTGCTGTATATTTTATAAAACGAAAGCGTTGATGCTCTAACCTCGATAACGGTAACACTTTTCATTGTCAAGCTTTTGTTTGGTTATATTGAACAGACAAGCGGAGTGTAAGTTTGTAAAGTTCTACCAACAAAGGTTTACAGACGAGTTGACAGATGTAAATAAAAGTGTTATAATTTTTATCGCAAAACATTATATGTTCGTCTGATGAGGTAGAAGGAAGATGAAAAATCAAATCGAACACTTGAAAAGGGCGAAGAATGCTGTCATTCTCGCTCATTATTATGCCCCTGCCGAGGTACAGGAAATTGCGGACTACGTGGGGGACTCGTTTTATCTTGCTAAGGTAGTCAAAGACAGTAACGCAGACGTTATCGTCTTCTGCGGTGTTGCCTTTATGGGAGAGAGTGCAAAGATCCTTAACCCCGACAAAAAGGTTTTGATGCCCGATCTGACAGCCGATTGCCCGATGGCACACATGGTGGCAGACGGCACCATTGAAGAGATGAGAAACCGCTGTGACGATCTTGCTGTTGTCTGCTACATTAACTCTACGGCAGGACTGAAATGTCAGAGTGACGTTTGTGTAACCTCATCCAATGCAGTTAAAATCGTGAGGGCGTTACCAAACAAAAATATTTTCTTTATTCCCGATAAAAATCTCGGCAGTTTCGTGGCAAAGCAGATTCCCGAGAAGAATATTATTCTAAACGACGGCTGTTGTCCGATTCACGCAAAGGTTACTGCTGTACAGGTTCAAAGAGAGAAAAACAGTCATCCTGAAGCATTGGTTCTGACACACCCAGAATGTGAAGCAGAAGTTGTTGAGATGTCCGACTTTGTCGGCAGTACTGCTGAGATTATAGATTTCGCAAAGCGTAGCGATAATAATGAATTTATTATTTGCACTGAGGATGGTGTGGACTATAAGCTTGTTTGTGATAACCCCGGCAAGCGTTTCTATTACCCGAATCCCCATCCGTGCTGTGCAGATATGAAGCTTAATACTCTTGAGAACGTTTTATCGGTTCTCGAGAATGAAGATAAAGAAATAACTGTAGACAGTGGCGTTCGTGAAGGTGCATTGAAGCCTCTCCTCAGAATGTTGGAGCTTGGAAAATGAAGACAGATATTATAATCGTTGGTTGCGGTGTGGCAGGGCTGTACGGTGCGCTCAACCTCCCAGAAGATAAGAATATTACGGTGGTCACAAAAAATATTGCTCGCAGGAGTGATTCCTTCTTAGCGCAAGGCGGAATATGTGTTCTTCGTGATGAGACCGACCGTGAAGCTTTTTATGAAGATACCATGAAGGCGGGACATTACGAAAACAATCCCGAATCTGTTGATATCATGATAGACTCCTCGCAGGACGTTATCGCAGATCTCGTTTCCTTCGGCGTTCAGTTTGAGAAGGATGGAGAAAGTTTCACCTATACAAGAGAGGGTGCCCACTCAAAACCGCGTATCCTATTCCATGAGGACGAAACGGGTAAGGAAATCACATCACACTTGCTTGAAACCGCAAGACGCAGAAAAAATATAACATTGATCGAAAACTTTACAATGGTAGATCTAATCTGCTATAATAATAAGTGTCATGGTATTATCGGTCACGATGCAGACGGAAATTATGTTTCCATTGTTGCTGATTACACCGTACTTGCTACGGGCGGTATTGGCGGACTCTTTAAGCACTCTACTAATTACCGTCACTTAACGGGTGATGCATTAGCTCTCGCTCTCAAATATGATATCAAGCTTCAGCATATTGATTACATACAGATTCATCCCACTACACTGTATACGAAGAAGCACGGTCGTGAATTCCTCATTTCCGAGTCGGTTCGCGGTGAGGGTGCGATCTTACTCAACTCCAAGGGGGAAAGATTTGTTAATGAATTGCTTCCGCGTGACGTTGTGGCAAACGCTATTTTCGATGAAATGAAGAAAGAGGGAAGCGAACATGTGTGGCTCTCCATGGCACCGATTCCCGAAGAAGAAATCAAGACACATTTCCCTAACATCTATCAGAAGTGCCATGACGAAGGCTACGATGTTACCAAGGAGCCGATTCCCGTCGTTCCGTCACAGCATTATTTTATGGGTGGTATTGACGTAGACCGCTATAGCAAGACCTCTATGGAACGCCTGTATGCGGTGGGAGAGACGGCTTGTAATGGAGTTCACGGTAGAAACCGATTAGCAAGTAACTCACTTTTAGAAAGCCTTGTGTTTGCTAAGCGTGCTGCAAAGCATATCACCACTAACTATTTGCCTTCCGAGTTGCAGGATGAATTTACGGTCGATGCGGCACAGTATGAGGGCTACGCAGAAAAGTATAAGGAATTAGTGTTAGAAGCGATTGAAAAGGAGAAAAACAGCCATGAATAATATTTCGATGAAATTAAACGCAGATAATTTGATCCTCAGTGCTCTGCAGGAGGATATCACAAGTGAAGATATTACTACGGGTTCCGTAATGAGAGAATATCAGCTCGGTGAAGTTGAACTGATCTGTAAGGAAGACGGCGTTATTGCAGGTCTTGATGTGTTCAAGAGAGTGTTCGAGCTTCTTGACGAGAAAACCGAAGTAACCTTCACATGCAAAGACGGTGATACCGTTAAGAAAGGTGAACAGCTCGGTATCGTTCGCGGTGATATCCGCGTACTTCTTTCCGGTGAGAGAACCGCGCTCAATTACCTGCAGCGAATGAGTGGTATTGCTACCTATACCCGCAATATTGCTGATCTGCTTAAGGGCAGCAAGACCAAACTGCTTGATACCCGTAAGACTACACCGAATATGCGTATCTTTGAAAAGTATGCGGTAAAGGTTGGCGGAGGTTATAACCATCGTTACAATCTCAGCGATGGCATTCTCTTGAAGGACAACCACATCGGTGCCGCAGGTGGTGTTAAGGAAGCTGTTTTAATGGCGAAAGAGTACGCCCCCTTTGTACGTAAAATTGAAATTGAGGTGGAAAACCTTGACATGCTCAAGGAGGCACTTGAGGCAGGGGCTGATATCATCATGCTCGACAACATGAGTGTAGAGGACATGAAGGAAGCTGTCAGACTTACCGCAGGCAGAGCCGAAACTGAGTGCAGTGGTAACGTAACAAGAGAAAATATCGCAAGGCTTGTTGACATTGGTGTAGACTATATTTCAAGCGGTGCGCTTACACACTCTTCACCGATTCTCGATCTTTCCCTTAAAAATTTGCATGCTATATAAAAAGAGGTGAATTCATGAAGGCTGCCGAAAGAAGAAAAGCTATTGTCAATCTGCTACTGTCAGAGAAGGAAGCAATATCCGGTGGCGCTCTTTCCGAGCGATTTGGCGTATCCAGACAGATCATTGTCAAGGATATTACCATATTGAAAGGAATGGGGTATGACATCCTTTCTACCCACAATGGATATATTATGCAAAAGTCGCCCTTTAAGGAGCGAGTACTAAAACTGCATCACACTACTGAGCAGACAGAGGATGAGTTATCCCTGATTGTTGGCCTCGGCGGTACTGTTGTGGATGTTTTCGTATGGCATAAAGTATACGGCAAAATGGAAGCCAAGCTTAATATCTTCTCGGAACTTCAGGTGAAGCAGTTTATTGAGGGAATAAGAATAGGCAAGTCCTCGGAGTTGATGAATATCACAGGCGGTTACCATTACCACACCATTCGTGCGGAATCCGAAGAGATCCTCGATAAAATAGATGCGATTCTCAAAGAGCGAGGATACATTGCACCTGAAATATAGTGTTAAATATTGCTTAAATATAACATACTAAAATAATCATTGTTCTAAAACAGCATATTTTGTGTTTCATTATATAACCAAATCCACAACAAAAGGCGCCGCGTTTACCGCGACGCCTTTGCTCATTTTTGTGATGACAATTCTTTACGTTTGCTTCGTCTTACTCGATTGATGTGTCTTTCAAAGTCACTGTTATTGATAAGCTCGGTAAGAACGTACTGCATAAAGGTCGGAACGGTACACGAGTAAAATCCGAGTTTCTTATCAAAGTTATCCACAAGATGTTTGGGAAGAACCATATACCCAATACGGAGCGAGGGAGATATGGTCTTTGAAAAGGTATTAAGATAAATTACGTTATCGCTATCCGATAGCGTAAACAGCGTTTCGGTCGGTTTGGTGGAAACCGAGAACTCAGACTCAAAATCATCCTCAATAATATAACGGTCGTGCTGTTCGGCCCATCGGATGTATTCGTGACGCTTGGACGCTGTTGCGGTAACACCGCTGGGATAGCTTCGGTATGGTGTTGTATGTAATACATTCGCCATTGTTTCAGCAAGTGCCTTACTGTCGATTCCGGAATTTGTCAGCGGAAGAGAGTCATAGGTAATCTCTGTTGCCCTGTAAACCTGCTCGATTTTTTTGTAGGACGGGGACTCTATCGCATAGATACGGTGTCTTCCAAGGAGTTCTACGATCAGACCGTAGAGATATTCAGAACCGGAACCGACAACGATCTGATTTACGTCAACCTTTATGCCTCTGTTTCGGGCAAGATAATGTCGGATCGCTTCGCGCAGCTCGATACATCCGTAGTTGGGTGATTTCTCGAGCAGCATGTCACCCCGCTCAGTAAGAACCTTACGCATTGTTTTGCTAAGCACGGATAATGGGAAATCGGGATAGGTGTGTTCTGTATGCTGTGCTGTGTGCTCGGTATGCAGTTTGCTTGATGTGGCAAATCCATCACTCTTACGAAAGATGACAACAAATCCGCTGCGTTCACGGGATTCAACATATCCTTCATCACACAGCAGGGCATAGGCGTGTTCTACCGTAATTGTGCTGACTCCTATTTCCTCGGCTAAACTGCGTTTAGAAGGGAGCTTTGTATTATAGGGGTAGTTCTCGGCGACGATATCATCGCGTATAAGTTTGTAAAGCTGAAGGTAAATAGGGCGGTTTTGTTTATCTATTATATACTTCATCTGGATATATAAAATACTCCTTATTTGATTATTGTTATATGGCCAGATATATTATACAATATTTTTATCAAGATGTAAAGGAACCTGATAAAAATGAACACAAGAACAAAGAAAATCGTTATAGCCGCACTGATGGCGTCACTTACTTGCGTAGCAACTATGATTATTAAAATTCCGTCGCCCCTCAATGGATATCTGAACCTTGGTGATTGTATCGTTTTGTTGGCGGGCTGGATACTTTCTCCGACATACGCATTTCTTGCAGCAGGCCTCGGCTCAGCGCTCGCTGATATGTTCTCAGGATATTTAACATACGCACCTGCAACCTTTATTATTAAGGGTATTATGGCACTTATTGCTTTCTATGGATTTAAGTTCCTTCGTAATAAACTCGGAGATCTGCCTACCAGAATCATCAGCGGAGCTTCGGCTGAGATTATAATGGTACTCGGTTATTTTCTGTTTGAAGGTGTCTTATATGGATTTGTGCCTTCACTTGTGAATATTCCTGCAAACGGTGTTCAAGGCTTTGTGGGTCTGATTATCGGTATTATACTCATAAAAGTATTTGAAAAAAACAAAATAATATCCGAATAAGTACATTTCGAAAAAACTAAAGCACAAAGGCGTCGCAGTAAACGCGACGCCTTTGTGCTTTAAAATACTATTGTTACTTTTGTGCCCTTACCAAGTTCGCTATCAAGTGTTACTTTACCGCTATGGTACTGAACAGCGTGTTTGACAATAGAAAGTCCAAGACCGGTTCCGCCGGTTTCTTTGGAATGGCTCTTGTCCACTCGGTAAAATCTCTCAAAGATACGGCTTTGATGTTCGGGTGCAATACCAATACCGGTGTCTTTTACAGTTACTACTGCATGACCGTTATCTTTACCGATTTGAATCTCTACCTTTCCGCCGTCTACGTTGTAGCGGATAGCATTATCACACAAGTTATAAATGATCTCGTAAATATAACGGCGTACACCGAAAATGGTTTGTGGATCGCCTTCGATAGAGAGCTCAACATTTCGCTTTGCCGCCGATACGGTGAGAACTTCTATAACTTCTTTTGCAACCTCTGTAAGCTCTACAGTTTCGGTTGCAGGGTCACTGTTTTCATCAAGCTGAGAAAGACGAATGATATCATTAATAAGAGAAACAAGCCTTGTTGCTTCTTTGCGTATGTTACCGACAAATCTTGCAGTATCCTCAGGCTTCACAAGACCGTTTTCAAGAAGCTCTGCGCTTCCGATAATAGACTGAAGCGGTGTTTTCAGCTCGTGGGTAACGTTTGCAGTGAATTCCTTACGGTTACGCTCTGCAAATGCACGCTCAGAAATATCAAAGCCAAGGATTACCACACCGAGAACTTTGTCATCCGAAACAATGGGGTCGACGGTAAACTGATATTCAATTCCGTTTCTCTCCTCTGTGTATTCGCTGTGACCTCGGTCTAAAGCATTCCAAATAGCTTTGCTCATTTTACTGGTACGGTCAACGAGCAGAAAATCGCTACCCTTAACATCCCTTTTAACAGCAAAAATTTTCTTCGCCGCCTGATTCATACTCAATACCATACCATGCTCATCGAGAAGCACAAGACCTTCGTTCATAGAAGAAATGATCTGCTCAAACTCGTCTGATTTGCGGCGCAGTGTTTCCATCTGCGTTTTAATCTGTCTGTGCTGCCTATGAACTTTAGTGAGTATGGGGGTCAGTTCTTCATAAGTATTGTTTTCGGAAGGATTCTCCAAGTCAAGCTCCAATAAAGGCTCGGTTGCTTTTTTTGCCATAGTATGAGAAAGGATACCTGCAACGATTGCCGCTACGAAAACAATAAAAAGTATTGCAGGCAGCATTATCATGATAAGAGAGCCTATAGTAAGCTGACTTATAGCTATACGAAGGACATTGCCGTTTTCAAGCAGTACTGCCTCGTAAAAGGTCTTTTGAGTCAAAGTTGCTGAGCTTCTGGCACTACTGCCTGTACCGTCTTTGAATGCTTCTGCGATTTCTTCACGATCAGCGTGGTTTTCCATTTCGCTCGGTTTCGCCTGTGTATCGTAAAGTACGGTGCCGTCAGCATCAACTACGGTGAAACGGAACACAGAAGAGTTGAAATTTTCAAAATATTCTACTCCAACATCGTTCACAGTATCAGCAACCAGAGAAAGCTCCGCTTTCAACTGACTTATCTGAGATTTGTTAAAATAGTCATACAAAAAGCTTGTTGCAATACCGATACTCGCAAGAAGTACGACAAGCGCTACGGTAAAAATAGAGTGAAATATCTTTTTTGTCATACTTCATTCTCCAATCTGTATCCAACACCGATAACGGTTTTTATTTGACCTCCGGCACCCCCTAATTTTTGACGTAGGGTTTTAATATGCACATCAACGGTACGGGTTTCACCGATGTAATCCATTCCCCAGATCTCGCTCATTATCTTATCTCTTGAAAATACCATACCCGGATTTTGCATGAAGAGTTTTAGCATTTCAAATTCCTTATGAGTCAGTTCTACCTTCTCTCCGTCTGCAATCACTTTATGCTCTTTTCCTTTTAATGTAATATTTCCAACAGCAATATCGTCTGCAGAAGTTTCTTTTGCCGTACGGCGAAGTACAGCTTTTACACGGGCAACCATTTCCATAACGCCAAATGGTTTCACTAGGTAATCGTCAGCACCGGAATTAAGACCGCCGATCTTATCCATCTCGGTACCCTTAGCGGTTGCCATAATTACAGGGATATCCTTATATGACGATTCAGAACGAAGTTTTTTTAGTACTTCAAGACCGTCCATTTCCGGCATCATAATATCAAGGATAATGAGTTCGGGTATTTCGGTTTTTAAGGCTTCAAGCATTGATATGCCGTCAGCAAAACCACGAGCTTCAAAGCCTGTTTGTTTTAACGTATAAACTTCAATTTCACGGATAGTACTGTCATCATCAACACACCAGATCACGTTATTTATCTCTCTTTCTTTAGATTTTGGATTTCTCCGATTTCGCGCTACTCTCCTTTGTGAACACCTGATACAGAGAATTCGACCCATTCAGCAATATTTACTGCGTGATCTCCGATACGCTCAAAATATTTTACAATCATTAAAAGGTCAACGGCGTATTCTCCGTCTGCGTTATTTTCACTTATCATTTTTATTAAAGTATTTTTCATTCTGCTAAAAGCATCATCCACTATATCGTCGTGAGTTGCAACCGACTTTGCGAGATCCAGATCCCCATTTACATAGGCATCAATGCTATCGGTGACCATTTGACAGGTTGCTTCTGCCATGTATTTGAAGTCCTCAAACTCTCCTCCGGTTTTTCCGTCAAGGAAAGGAATAATATCTGCAATATCTTCTGCCTGATCTCCGATACGCCCCATATCGGTAATCATTTTAAGGGCAGCGGATATTACTCGAAGATCTTTTGCTACGGGCTGCTGCTGAAGCAAGAGCTTTAAGCAAATAGATTCAATCTCTCTTTCCATTTGGT
>JAZUBZ010000066.1:0-16926 GCA_045638805.1 Eubacteriales bacterium | reverse complement strand
GACCTTTCTTGCCCAGTTAACGGTATCCTCCATACCCCAGTTACATACGGAGTATACGATATCGCGTCCTGTTGCATTGAGAGCCATTCTCATTCTGTTGTAAAGTGACCATCCCTGTACGTTGTGAGGATGTGTACACCAGTCGTACTTAAGGAAGTCAACACCGTTTCTTGCGAAGAACTTTGCATCCTGATACTCTCTGTCAAGGCTTCCGGGGTAGAGCGCGCAGGTAAGAGGACCGCAGCAGCTGTACATACCGAACTTAAGTCCCTTAGCGTGGATATAATCCGCAAGATACTTCATTCCGTGGGGAAACTTTTCGGGGTCGGCCACAAGGTCGCCGTTCTCGTCTCTTTCTCTGAGAGACCAGCAGTCGTCGATTACGATATATTCATATCCCGCATCCTTCAGTCCTGTTGAGACCATAGCATCGGCAGTTTCCATGATAAGCTGCTCATTGATATTCTCACCGAAGGTATTCCAGGAATTCCATCCCATAGGGGGAGTCTTAACTAACATAATATTTTTCCTTTCTTTCAGTAAGTAATTCAGTTCTTCTCGACGTATTCACCGATGAATACCTTGCAATCGTGGGTCGCAAGCGGGAACTTGATGTAATCGTTCATAAACTCAACAGTTTCGCCTGTGAATACTTCTCTAAGCTTAAAACCGAAGCCGCAATTGATTGAAAGACCGATATCGTGAGGACAAATGTCTGCAGTTGCAGGAGCATCGGCAAGGTTAAAGAATCCGAGTGCAAACTGATTGTCAGAAAGGTGCTTAAACATTGTGTGAGCCATAGGGCTTCTGGGTGAATCAATGGTTATGGGAGTACGTGTTTCGGGGTCGCTGTTAATACGGATAAGTCCGGGATTCTTGAGAAGCTCAAGTGTTTCGGGACGGATCCTTCTAAGGTCTGTACCGATCATGAGAGGAGAACCCATCATACACCAAAGAGCAAAGTGAGTCTTGTATTCAGTATCACCGCAGAGACCGGGATGACCTACGTTACCGATACCGTCCATACCACAGATGAGCATATCAACGTCGTTGTAGCATCCGGGTGCGCTGTACTGAAGCTTATCAAACTGGCTCATTGCAATATTACGAACCGCATTGAATCTCTCACCGATATCACCGGTGGAACGGTAGAGATGAGCGCCTGTTGAACGGATCCACTTATGTGAATCATGGTTACCCCAGTTACAAGCGGAGAAAACGATATCACGTCCCGTTGCCTTAAGAGCCATGCCCATTCTGTTATAGTAGAGATGAGGGTCCTTGCCTATGGGGAAGTTACAGAAGTCGTACTTAAGGTAGTCCACACCGAATTCAGCAAACGTTTCAGCGTCGATAAACTCACGCTCGTAGCTTCCGGGATATCCTGCACAGGTAAGGGGGCCCGCACATGAGTACATACCGAACTTCAGTCCCTTTGAGTGAACATAATCGGCAACTGCACGCATGCCATTGGGGAATTTCGCAGGATCAGCAACGATCCTGTCGTTCTCATCGCGCTGACGGAGAGACCAGCAGTCGTCGATTACTACGTACTCGTAACCAACGTCCTTGAGACCAAGCTCAACTATCTTGTCGGCCATGTCGCAGATAACCTTTTCGTTGATGTCTTCACCAAAGGTATTCCATGAATTCCACCCCATTGGCGGTTTGTTAATTATCATAATGATTTCCTTTCGTCTATAACGTCGAAATTTAATTGAAAGTCCTCGTCGCACCGGGACTTTCCTCTCTTCAAATTGTAGCATAATTATAAAGGAATGTCAATATTCATCCGATATTTTATACATTAAATCAAGAAATCGCAAAGTCATTGTTGGTCGATTTTTCAAACCTGTAAATGCTTTGCGATTTCTTGATTTATTATCTTGATTTTATAGATGTCATCTTACCTTTTTTAGACTTCCTCTGAAGACTCTGACACCGTGAGCGGGAACCTTTGTGCGGATACAGCCTTTGAGAAGATTCTTATAAACACCGAGGCTCTCACCTACGTTCTCGCCTGTCATAACGTCAACAAGGTCAAACCCGTATCCGTCTCTGGGAGACAGACCGATGTCAGGAAGGTTGATACGGAAATAGTCACAGTCACGTGCATCGGTATTAATACAAGCGATAGCATAATCGTCTCCTGCAAGATGCTTGAAGAGAATAGGATATCTGCTGTTACCGTCATTGTATTTGATGATGGGAGGTCTTACCGCGGGGTCCTGGTTGATGGCGATGAGAGCCTCGTTCTTTAGGAGAGCAGCTGTCTCGGGTGTCATGTTGCGAATGTCACAGCCGATCATAAGAGGCTGTGAAAGCATACACCAGATAGCAAAGTGAGTAAGATACTCTGTATCGTTACAGCCGCCCTGCGCTACGTTACCCTTACCGTACATACCGCAGATAAGCATATCCATGTCGTTGTAGCAGGAGGGACCTGAAAGGCACATATTGTCCTTCTGCTGATTGAAGATGTCGATGAAAGACTTGAAGCTGTCGGCGATATCGAACGTGGAGCGGTACATATCCGCGCCGACCTTTCTTGCCCAGTTAACGGTATCCTCCATACCCCAGTTACATACGGAGTATACGATATTGCGTCCCGTTGCGTTGAGAGCCATTCTCATTCTGTTGTAAAGTGACCATCCCTGCACGTTGTGAGGGTGTGTACACCAGTCGTACTTAAGGAAGTCAACGCCGTTTCTCGCAAAGAACTTTGCGTCCTGATACTCTCTGTCAAGGCTTCCTGGGTAGCCTGCGCAGGTGAGAGGTCCGCAGCAGCTGTACATACCGAACTTCAGTCCCTTAGCGTGGATATAATCCGCAAGATACTTCATTCCGTGGGGGAACTTTTCGGGATCCGCTACAAGGTCACCGTTCTCGTCTCTTTCTCTGAGAGACCAGCAGTCGTCGATTACGATATATTCATATCCCGCATCCTTCAGTCCTGTTGTGACCATAGCATCGGCAGTTTCCATGATAAGCTGCTCATTGATATTCTCACCGAAGGTATTCCAGGAATTCCATCCCATAGGGGGAGTCTTAACTAACATAATATTTTTTCCTTTCTTTCAGTAAGTAATTCAGTTCTTCTCAACGTATTCACCGATATAGACCTTGCAGTCGTGAGTATCGAGCGGTACTCTGTGGTAATCATTCATAAACTCAATAGTTTCACCTGTAAATACTTCTCTAAGCTTAAAACCGAAGCCGCAGTTGATGGGGAAACCGATATCGTGTGGACGGAAATCAGCAACAGCAGGATCGTCGGCAAGATTAAAGAAACCGAGAGCAAACTGATTGTCAGAAAGGTGCTTGAACATAGCGCAAGCAACAGAACAAGAGGGAGACTCAATTACGATAGGAGGACGCGTTTCGGAGTCTGAATTTATACGGAGAAGATCAGGATTTTTAAACAGATCGAGTATTTCAGGACGAACCCTTCTAAGGTCTGTACCGATCATGAGAGGAGAGCCCATCATACACCAAAGGGCAAAGTGAGTCTTATACTGAATATCACCGCAGAGACCGGGATGTCCTACGTTACCGATACCGTCCATGCCGCAGATAAGCATATCAAGGTCATTATAGCATCCGGGGGCGCTGTACTGAAGCTTATCGTACTGACTGAGTGATATATTACGTACCGAATTAAATCTCTCACCGATATCGCCCGTGGAGCGGTAGAGATGAGCGCCTGTTGAACGGATCCACTTATGTGAATCATGTGTGCCCCAGTTACAAGCGGAGAATACGATATCGCGTCCTGTTGCCTTGAGAGCCATACCCATTCTGTTATAGTAAAGCTGAGGATCCTTCCCCTCAGGGAAGTTACAGAAGTCGTACTTCAGATAATCAACACCGAAGTCGGCAAACGTTTCGGCATCAATGAACTCACAATCAAAGCTTCCGGGGAATCCTGCACACGTAAGGGTTCCCGCGCATGAATACATACCGAACTTAAGCCCCTTGGAATGGATGTAATCGGCAACTGCACGCATTCCGTTGGGGAATTTGTCAGGATCAGCAACGATCCTGTCGTTCTCATCGCGCTGAAGCAGTGACCAGCAGTCGTCGATTACTACGTACTCGTATCCGACGTCTCTAAGTCCAAGTTCTACTATCTTATCTGCCATGTCGCAGACCATCTTTTCGTTGATGTTATCTCCAAAGGTATTCCATGAGTTCCAGCCCATAGGCGGTTTATTAATTGTCATAATGATCCCCTTTCGTCTTAAACGTCGAAAAATCTTTGAGTGTCCTCTCTTCATACGGACTATTATATTTCAAATTGTATCATATCAACAAAAGATTGTCAATGTTTTAATAAAAACTTAAGCATATTAAAAGTGTACTAAATCAATAATTACTTGTGATTGACAAAAATATTTTTAGGCAGTATAATAATTCGTAGTAGATAATTTTAACGGAAAGTACCGAGATCAAGGATATGCACATACAGAAACTCAGAAAGCAAAATGGCAAAGCATACATTATCAACGTCTGCAATAATTTATGCTTCCCTGCTCCTATCCTCAAAGAAAAGCTTGATTCCACAAGCACATATTTACGCCGTCTTGCTGAAGATGGCGCACCTCACGGAACAATTGTTATCGCAAAAAAGCAGAGCTCAGGCAGAGGTCGTACGGGTAAAAGCTTCCTTTCTCCCGAAGGTGGACTTTACATGAGTGTGTTACTTAAGTGTGACTTTAACAGCATGCCCATGGATATTATCACCCCCACAGCTGCTGTCGCTGTAGCAATATCAATAAAGGACGTTTTGAACCTTGACGTTTCTGTAAAATGGGTGAATGACCTGTTTTACAAGGATAGAAAGGTCTGCGGTATTCTCACGGAAGTCATAAGAGATCCGTCAGACGGGCACATAAAATATATTATCCTTGGTATTGGCGTAAATGTTTTCGAACCTCACGGTGGATTCGGAGAATTATCCGGTATTGCGGGTTCATTAAATTCCGGTTGCATAGACATTTCTGTAATACACCGTCTCGCTTCCCGCATAATCGAAAACTACTTCATCCTGTGGACAAATGATAAACGAAAACTTATATATGACGAATATAAAAAAAGACTTTTCATATTAGGCAATAGCGTATTCGTCATTCGCGGAAACGAAAAACAGAATGTCATAGTACGTGAGCTTGAAAATGATTTTACACTTACCGTAGAATACGGTAACGGATCCCGTGAAAACCTATCTTCCGGAGAAATTAGTATAATTCCTTACGTAAATTCATAGAAAGTTATTGAATTAAAGTAAAATTTATACTATAATATTAAGGTGCATGAATGCAAATTGATTATTTGAAAGGTGTAACAAGTAATGTTTAATTTTCTTGAAGCAGCTCCCGAGCAGGGCGGAAGCCTTTGGTTATCCGTTGGTATGATCGTTGTCATGTTCGCTTTCTTCTACTTCTTTATGCTTAGACCCCAGAAGAAGCAGGAGAAGGAAACAAAGGCAATGCGTGACGGCCTCTCCATCGGTGACGAAATCACAACAATCGGCGGTATCATCGGTAAGATCGTAGCGATCAAGGACGAAACGGTTCTCATCGAAACAGGAAGAGACAAGGTTCGCATCCGCATTCTCCGCAATGCAGTTCGCAACGTTGACGTTAAGGCTGAGGACGCTGAATAATTAATGCATAACGGAAACTCCCGACGAATAGATATGACTGTACTCATATCTCCGTCGGGAGTTTTTTGTCGTTAGTATTTAAAATATTTACATATGAAGGGACGGTTTCAAAAAATGAAAGAAAACGGAATCTTGTACATTATCAAAAGATTAGGAATATCCGTGGGGAGCGGCATCATTGTATTGGCAGTTCTTCTTGCCATAGCTTCAGCGATAGCCCTCGGTACGGGAGATCCGGACCCATTATTACTACCTCTCAGCATGACTTGTCTCGCTCTCTCATGTACCGTCACGGGGTTCGTGTCAGCAAAAACTTGCAGTGAATACATAGGTTCCCTGCTCTCTTCCCTTTTCGCAATGTTGTTTTTCGTATTGTTGATGTTTTTGACAGGGCTTTTTTTCACCTCTGAAAGTACGGGCTTCGGTATAGGCATCAATCTACTTGTATACGGAGGAATGATACTGCTCGGGCTGTTAGGCGGCGTTATCGGCAGACCCAGGGTAAAGAAGAAGCCAAGACACGGCAGACGTAACAGACGGTAAAGCAACTATAAAATGGGGATGTTACATTTAGCGCGAATAATACACGGGCAAAATAATTCCGAAAATTTCATTATTAAATCATCAAAAAAACAGAAAACCGTCGAGAATCCGACGGTTTTCTGTTTATAATAGGGCAACCCCATTTAAGTTATAATATCATTCTGTTCTGAGTGCAACTACAGGATCCTTTTTAGCCGCAAAACTTGAGGGGAAAAGACCTGCGATCACCGTAAGAACCATACTTATGATAACGAGGATCACGCCCGCCATAGGAGGAAGCTGTGCGGTAAGAGTAGATATATCTGTAAGATAGTGGATAATCATGTTGATGGGAATAAGCAGAAGAAGTGTAACCGCGATACCGATAACACCCGCAACGAATCCGACAGTAAGTGTTTCAGCATTGAATACGCGGGCAATATCCTTCTTTGAGGCACCGATGGCACGGAGGATACCGATCTCCTTCGTTCTTTCAAGAACGGAGATATAGGTGATGATCCCTATCATGATTGAGGATACAACCAGTGAGATAGCGACGAAAGCTATCAGCACATATGAGATAGCGTTGATAACGGTAGAAACGGAGGATATCATGAGCGCGAAATAATCGGTGTACTTGATCTGATCATCCTCAGGAACACTGTTATTGTAGTCTGTGATGATACTTGTTATCTCATCCTTGTCGTTAAAGGTTGAAACATATATGCTGATAGAAATGGGGGATGCGGTATCAACATATCCAAACTTTTTGAGGTTTTCTTCATAAGTTGAAGAGGAATACTCGTCGGGCATATAGACTTCGTAATACTTTACGTAATCAGCCTCAGTCTTTTCGGTCTGCAAGAACATTCCGATGATCTGTTCGTCACTGAGGGATGTGAACTGAGCTGATGCCGTATCACGGTACTGCGCGATTATCCCTTCTCTTGCGTTCTCACGGAAGAAATTATCAAATTCTTCGTCGGTCATTGATGCGAAATATCCTTCGACAGAAGACGTATCTGTTACGCCCATCTGTTCAGCATACAGTGCGATTATCATCTGCTGATTTTCTTCTCTTGTAGACGTTGCAAGCATCTGTGTAAGCACGCCTTCCACGTATTCGTCTGTAGGAGTACTAAGAATATCTACGTATTTATCTGCAAGCTCTGCAGTGCTGAGGGAGGCAAAATATTCCTTAATATGCTCTGCCTTTTCGGCATCGGTAAGCTCGACGGGTTCTAACGGCTTAAAAGGCAGTCCAGATATGATATCGGTATCCTTGTTCGCCATCTGTGCGGCTACAAGGTCATTTTTGTCTGCGTAATCAATGATATGATCGGTAAGTGCTGACGTGTACGCTATAGCACCGGTGAGATTAGCGGCACTCGCATCTTCCTTGGGTCGGATGATACCCACGATCTTTACGGGAGTTGACAGCTCATCGTTGGAGAAGAGGTATGACATACCCGTTTCAGTAGCGGTAAGGTCAACATATGTGCCGTCAGCCTGATGCTGGAACTTATCTGCAGCATGCACAAGACGGTATTCACGTCTCATCATATCCTCAAAGCTCCATCTTTCAAAGTCCTCTTCGTTAAGGTGAAGCTCCTCACCTACCATTGCGGCTTTCATTATTTCAACCATATCCTCATAGGGCTTAAGTCCGAGAGAATACAGCACGTAGTCGCTTAGCTCATTGTTAGCACTTACAACGAGGACTGCTTCATCGTAATTCTTAGGCCAATCACCGCGTATAACATCATACTGATCGGTCACAGCCTTACTGATAAGCTCGCCGTCCTCTCCCGGGAGCATTTCCTGCCATACCGAAAAGGATGACATTGAAGTAAAAGCAGAGCTATAAGTTGAAGCCGCACCGGATTCAACGCCAAGGTCACTGTAGACGTCCGTCATAAGCTCGTTCATATCGCCGGATATGATCTTGCCCGAGGGATCCTTTGCATACACGGACATGGACGAAGCATAGCCGTACTTCACGAGGGATGCGTATTTTTCAACATCCTCAGAGGAATCAAGAAACTCCTTGAACGCCTTAAGGTTATTGCTTTCCTTAACTGACATGGAACTCATCATGTCATACATTACGTTACGTGAGTAAACGTATCCCTCTTCATTTTCACGGGAAATCTCTTCGGCCTGTCTGCCCATGAAATTTGCAAGCATGCTCACCATGTCAGATTCAGCATTGATGGTGAGGGGATAGCTTGACAAGGTATCCTCCTGCACCTGATTGATATAAACATTTACACCCGTGGAAACCGAAAGGATAAGAGCAATACCAATAATACCGATGGAACCGGCGAAGCTGGTCATAAAGGTACGCGCCTTTTTGGTCATAAGGTTATTAAAGGACAGTGCGAGAGCGGTAAAGAAGGACATGGACGTCTTCTTTTCGTGCTTTTTTCCGTGAGTCACCGCATTATCCTCTGTTTTGACTTCATCCTCACCGCTGTAAGGAGCGCTGTCGTCAGTAACACGGCCGTCAAGCACCTTAATAATTCGCGTAGAATATTCTGCGGCAAGGTCCGGGTTGTGGGTTACCATGATAACGAGCTTATCCTTTGATATCTCTCTGAGAATATCCATGATCTGTACGCTGGTCTCAGAGTCAAGGGCACCCGTGGGTTCATCCGCAAGAAGGATATCGGGGTCATTAACAAGTGCACGTGCAATGGCAACTCTCTGCATCTGACCGCCCGACATTTGGTTGGGCTTTTTCTTAAGCTGGTCGCCAAGTCCAACGCGACGGAGAGCTTCGGCAGCACGCCTGCGTCTTTCTGCACGTGAAACACCCGACAGTGTCAGAGCAAGTTCAACGTTTGACAGAACTGTTTGATGAGGTATCAGATTATAGCTTTGGAAAACAAAGCCAATGGAATGATTTCGGTAAGTATCGAAATCACGATCGGTATAATTTTTTGTAGACTTTCCGTTAATTACAAGGTCACCGCCAGTATACTGATCCAAACCTCCGATGATATTGAGAAGCGTAGTCTTTCCGCATCCCGAAGGACCTAGAATTGACACAAACTCGTTACGGCGAAAGGTAAGGCTGACACCGTCAAGGGCTGTGACAGTATCCTCGCCCGTACCGTAACGCTTAACTATGTTCTTAAGTTCAAGCATATATTTTCCTCCAACTCTATACAAAAAAAGTTGTTTTGTTTTATAATATAATTGTATATCAAAAATATACCAACTGTATCAACAACATTTAAATCAAATGTAAACTTTTATAAATATACAGAGGACAGTCATGCGATCTGTCCTCTGCTCGTGACATTATTCTTCTTCGTATACTTCCGATTTCTCCCTTACACGGCTTCTCTTCCACGCCATGGGAAGAATCATCATAAGTATGGGATAAAGCTCAAGTCTGCCAAGCAGCATCGCAAAAGACAATACTATCTTTGAGAAAGGTGAAAAAGCGGCGAAGCTCATAGCGGGACCTACTGCAGCAAATCCGGGTCCGATGTTGTTATAACAAGCAACAACTGCGCTGACATTCGTTTCAAAATCAAAATTGTTAAGACTTATCAACAAGAATATTACTGCCATAAGCAAAATATACGTCATCATATATCCGCTGAGAGTTCTTCTTGTGTTACTGTCAACAGTCTTACCTTCAAAGCGTACAGAGTCAACGTATCTTGGATGAACAAGCTTTTTCAGGCTGTTGACAGTCACTTTGAAAATCAGAACAATTCTTGACACCTTTAGTCCGCCGGCTGTTGAACCTGCACATCCACCCATAAACATAAGCAAAAACAGTACCGTCTTTGCAAAGGACGGCCACAGATCAAAGTCAGCCGTCGCATAACCTGTGGTCGTGACTACTGTTGCAACCTGGAAAACCGAATGTCTCAGGGTTTCAGCAAAGCTGTCATATATATGATAGATATTGAATCCGATAGCTGTTACCGATGCGATAACTATACCGATGTACGCACGAAGCTCTTCGCTTTTAAAAATATTTCTTGCTCTTCCTATCAGAATAAGATAGTACAAGTTGAAATTTACGCCGAAGATAAGCATAAATATGGCAATCACCCATTGTGAATACGCACTGTATCCACCCACACTGTCGGGCTTGATCCCAAAGCCTCCCGTACCTGCAGTACCGATTGAATGAACTATACTATCAAACAGATTCATGTCCCCGCAAACGAGGAAAATTGCCTCGGCAACTGTCAGAAAAATATATATAAGATAAAGGATCTTTGCGGTATCCTTAACTCTCGGAACAAGCTTACCTACTATGGGACCTGGCATTTCCGCACGCATTATGTGCATACTTCTTCCCGAGTCCGTCGGGAAGATAGCCATAATAAGCACGATAATACCCATACCGCCTATCCAGTGAGTAAAGCTACGCCAGAAAAGCATACCGTGGCTCATTACACTGAGATCGGTTATTATTGACGACCCGGTTGTCGTAAATCCGCTTACGGTCTCAAAAAAAGCATCAACGTAATTAGGGATCTCACCGCTTACAACAAAAGGTATAGCACCGAATGCCGACAACACGATCCACGCAAGCGCAACTATTATAAGTCCGTCCTTCGCATAAATAACACGGCTCGTCGGTCTGCAGAAAACCTTGATCGTCATACCGAGCGCAAGAGTAATGGCTATCGTTATAACAAAGGACATAAACGAGGTCTCACGATAAATGAGGGATACAGCGGCGGGAATACACAGAAGTGCGGCTTCAACACGAAGCAAAAGTCCCGTCATACTTAAAACCATTCTATAATTCATGGATCTAACTCATCTCCCTCCGCACTTAGACAGTTTCACGGATTATAGGCTGTTTCACTATATCCGTAAATTCACTGAGGTGCTGATCGGCAGCAATGACTACAACTCTGTCACCGGGAATAAATGTATCATTACCTGTGGGAATGATAGGCTTTCTGTTCCTGATAATTCCCGCGATGAGAACATCCTTTTTTAGGTTAAGCTTATAGATCGGTATCCCGATAAGCTTTGAGTCACTGCCCACCTTAAACTCAAGCGCCTCCACAGTGCCGTCAAGGAACGTATAAAGAGTTTCAATATTGCTATCCATAGTTTCCTTCAGAGCGCGGGCGTATCTTACAACAACGTCAGACACAGCCTTTTTGGGAGAGATAAGGCTGTCAAGTCCAAGGTTTTTAGCAACATTCGAAAGCTCGTCCGTATTGATTTTGGAGATCACCTTACTGATTTCATTGGAAGATGCAAAGATCGACATGAGTATATTGACTTCATCCATACCGGTGAGTGCAATAAAAGCATCCATCTGATGAAGACCCTCTTCAAGGAGAAGCTCCTGACTTGCACCGTCACCGTGTACGATAACAGCTTTTGAGAGTGTTTCACAGAGTTCGTCGCATTTTTCTCCGCTCTTCTCAATTATCTTTACCGAGTTACCTACAGACGTAAGCATCTTTGCAAGGTATATTGCAGTTCTGCTTCCGCCCAGGATCATGATATTCTTCGCCTGCTTCTTGAGAAGTCCCATTTCCTTAAGAAGCTTCTGTATCTGCAGATGAGCCGCCGCAAGCGCGATCCGATCTCCGCTTTTAATGGTAAAATTACCGTCGGGGATATACGTCTTATAATCACGCTGAACGGCACAGATGATAAAGTTTGCAGAGTACTTGTTTCTGATCTCGGCAACGGGAAGTCCGACGAACGGATATCCCTCCTTAACCGTCAGCTCGATCATTTCAAAATGACGTCTTGAAAAAGATTCGATCTTCGCCGCTGCAGGGATCTTGAGGATATTGAACATTTCATGTGCGGCAAGAAACTCGGGATTGATCGCCATGGCGAGACCAAGATTTTCACGCATGAAATTCAGACTTTTATCGTTATAATGGGGATTTCTTATTCGTGCGATGGTATGCTTTGCCCCCATTCGCTTAGCAATAAAGCAACTGAGCATATTAAGCTCGTCAGAACCTGCAACGGAAATGAAAAGCTCTGCCCTATCAACACCCGCTTCGGCAAGAACCTCACAGTCGGCACCTCCGCCGCACACACCCATTACATCATAAATATTAGTGATAGAATCTACTACAGCGGGATTCTCATCAACTGCAACAACGTCGTGTCCCTCATGGGCAAGGGTTTCAACGATACGGCTTCCGATCTTACCACAACCGACAACTATGATCTTCATGTAGCTTACTTCCTTTGCGCTGAAAATTAAATAGACATAAAAAACGCCACGGTAAGTATAACACATTTACATCTGTTTTGCAATAGCATAGTATGAAATGTTGAGAAATTTACCGCATTTTAACTTTATGCTATTAAATGTGCATAAAATTGAAAACTGTATATCAGGTTATTCCATAATATATTCTGCATTAATTCTTTACAAAAAACAAATAATATAGTATTATAAATACATAATAATTTTGTTCAAAGGAAAGTCCTATGCAATATTTTATCGCTTTTCTCGAAGGTATAATCACCTTTATTTCTCCGTGCCTTCTCCCTATGCTCCCTGTATACGTATCGTATTTTGCAGGAGGAGAAAAAGCTTCGTTCGCCAAAACTCTTAAGAATTCCTTTGGTTTCGTACTCGGTTTTACACTGCTTTTCGTTATGATGGGTGCTCTTGCAGGCACCGTAGGCAGTTTTCTTGAAAAATATAAGACTGTACTCAACATAGTGTCGGGACTTATCGTTATAGTATTTGGGCTCAGCTACTTGGGAGTGTTCAGGTTAAATATATTCAAAGGTATTTCGAAGAAAACCGACGTGCAGAACCCGGGATTCCTCTCGTCGGTCGTATTCGGCATGATATTTTCCGTTGGCTGGACGCCTTGCGTCGGTGCATTTCTCGGTTCAGCCTTAATGATGGCGGCAAGAAGCGGACGTGCACTCGAGGGTACGATGATGCTTCTCGTATATTCGCTTGGACTCGGTATACCGTTTATCTTCAGTGCACTGCTCATAGACAAACTCAAAGGTGCGTTTAATTTTATCAAGCGAAATTACAAATACATTAATATTGTATGCGGCTCACTTCTTATCGTTGTTGGTGTACTTATGGCAAGCGGACTTTTCGGAAAACTCGTATCAATTCTTGCGTAAAGGAGTATATACATGAACAAAAATCTGATATGGATAATAGGTACCGTTGTGGCTGTGGCACTTTTCTTAGGTGCATTCGTACTGTATAATAATTTAAGCGACAGCTACTCTCCTAACAATCTTAAGACTGTAGAAAAGCAGGAAACCGATACCTCCGAAAATTCGGAAAAAAATGACGAAAACAAAGCGCCGGATTTTACGGTATACACCGCAGACGGAGAAGCTTGCAACCTGTCCGATTATTTCGGACGTCCCATCGTTATGAATTTCTGGGCAAGCTGGTGTTCACCGTGCAAGGCTGAGATGCCGCACTTTGAAGAGGCGTACAAGGAGCACACAGACGTCACATTCCTTATGGTAAATATGACGTCGGGTGACAACAAAGCAGACGCTGAGGCGCTTATCGAGAATGAGGGATATACATTTCCCGTTCTTTTCGACACAGACGGAGACGCGGCTATGACGTACGGCGCTTCTTCCCTGCCCATGACGCTATTTATCGACGAAAACGGCAGATTCGTAACATATGCCGTGGGAATGCTTGACAAGGCAACTCTTGAAAAAGGCATCGGTATGATAAAGTAAAACAAAATAATAAACGGCGGGGTATTCCCGCCGTTTTGCTTTACTTAACGTTTGATTTTTCCGCTGTACCAACCGTTACCAAGGTCTTTCACGTCTGTGAGTTCAACGTCATAGTACCGGAACTCATCACTCAGGTCCCCGCCATTTTCAACGTATATAAGGAGTCGTTTTGCAAGAACCGGGCGGTAAACCTCAAAAACGAAGATCTTTTCGTTTTCATGCTCAAACATATCAAAGAGAGCATCGTTTGATATACTGAGGTCCCCTATGAAATACTCGTTTTCATCCGTTTGAATAATTCCTGTCATGTCATCTGAAAGAACCTTACTGATAAGATCTTCCCTCTCAGCACGGAAAATATCGTGGTAAAGGTCTGCGTAAACACCGCTTCGGACGAACAGGAGAAACACAGCGGTCAAAACGAGAGTCAGAATGATCCACGGTTTTCCGCGGAGTAATTTCAAAAGAAGAAGCACTACGGTCAAAACAAAGAACAAAGCGTAAGCTGCCCACAGCATGATATGTAACGTACCGAATGCAAGTGAAGCACCGAGAGACAGCTCTATATTCACGTATGAAGAGATATATCCCGTAAAAAAGTCAAAAGCACACATGAACACGGATACGGCAACAAGAACGATGAGATATACGTTCAGTTTCTTTTCTTTCATGAATTTACCCTCCATATATGGGGTTTTAAAGAATCGCTTGTTTTCTACCGAAGCTTATGAGCCGATCAAAGTATGGGTTCACCGTCGGGTGTAAACAGAGGAAGCTCCTCAAGATAGATAATATCGTCACGTTTTGCGGCGTCACCCTCTGCAAGAACGGTCATTTTTCCGACTACGTTTCCGCCGACTGCCTCACAAAGCTTCTCAAGGGCGGCAAGGCTCTCGCCTGTGGAGATAACATCGTCGACAATGAGGATACGGCTGCCTTTCATAAGTGCGGCATCTGCGCCGTCGAGAATAAGATTCTGCTCGCCTGCAGTGGTGATAGACCTTACGTTTACCTCAACGGGATCGGTCATGTAGAGCTTAGCCTTCTTTCTTGCAAGGCAGTATCTTCTGTCTCCGTCAAGACGGGACATTTCGTGTGCAAGCGGAATACCCTTTGCCTCTGCAGTAAGTATGTAGTCATACTCCGGTGCCTTCGCAAGAAGTGCCTTAGCACATGCGGTAGTAAGCTCGGTATCACCGAACATAATAAATCCGGCTATTGAAAGATTCTCATTAAGGGGACAAAGCATAAGCTCACGCTCAAGTCCCGCGATGTTCATTTTATAAGATTTTCTACTCATATCATTCAAGCCTTTCTATTCAGAGTCTCTTCCGTGTTAAAAGAAACGTGATATTTTGTCATAAACAGTATACCACAATTTGTTCCGTATGGCAACAGTTTTTTCTTTTTTGATCTTAGTGTCATTACCTCTTTCACAATTGCATATAGATATTACAGCAAAAAGCTCATTACAAACAGAAAACGAAAGGTGGTACTCCCCGTGAACAATACTCAAAACGCTCTTTACTCCGTCAGATTTGACATAGGCACTCAACACGACGTACAGGAGGACTTTTCCCTTCCCGATTACATGCCCGAGGTTAGACAGATAGTATCTTCCCGTGCCGCAGTCCTCCCCGAAAACGTTTTTATTGATCAAAACGAGCTCGTTCTGTCCGGTCTTGTAATGTATACCATACTGTACGTCGGTGACGACGGAAAACTCACCTGCGCGACTCTTAACAGCGAATATACCGCAAAACTGAACACTGGTGTCTGCGAAGTTACGGGAGTGTTTGCGGAAAGTATACCATATGTCACTCAGATCACGTCGTGTACATGCCGTGCAACAGGTCCCCGAAGACTGTCCCTCAGTGCAAGAATGACTACTAAAGCTATTTCCGCAGTGCAGAGGAAGCACACCGAGATCATTACCGACAAAGCGGACGGTGGAAAGACCCGCTACGGCGCAGAAGATCTGTTTCTTGAACGTCACGTGCTTGAGGTTGGCTCCGCAGACGTTACAAGGCACAGCATTACGGGGACTGTGACCGGAAGCTTTAGCGAAAAAAAGGAATCTAAAATAGTCTCTTGCCATTGTACTGCAGGTGTTACCGATATAAGGCAGGATGATCGTAGTGTTAAAGTATCGGGCAGTATTTATCTGAACTGTTTATTTATGGGTGCAGATGGCAAATACTACTCGATCAAGGAGCATTGCCCCTTTGAAGATACTATTTCATCCGGCATCCCCATGCAAAAGAACAGCGGTGACGCGTCCGCTGTTGTAAGATGTGCAGGGTTAAACGTAAACGGAGACGACAGCGGAGAGTATAAATGGGAGCTGGAATACGACGTGGACGTCATACGCGACACTCCGTATATTTCAAGCCTTACAGATGATATTTATTCAACTGCATTTGTTACCTCCTGCGAGATGGAGGACATCCCACGTTTTGTATGTCTTAAGAACGGTAACTCAAGGCTAAGCCTAAACGCTTCCCGTGTTATAAACGGCGGCGGTGAAAAGACCGTATGTCATACTGTCTGCAAGGCTGTTACCGATCGTGTGGAATACACATGTGACGGTAAGCTGACGGTAAACGGAAGCTGTACCGTTCAGTCCATAGTCGAAAGCGACGGTGTACTAAGAACGGAAGACGTGACGATACCCATGAAGTTCGAATGTATGGGAAAGTCCTCAGACGGTGTATGTCACGCGGTATGTTCAGTTGATGTTATGAACGTTCAGTCAAAGCTTGACGGAGATAAGCTGACAGTCGATGCCGAGCTGTGTATCTCGTACGTTGCTTATGCCGTCAGTAAAACGAAATGCATTTCTTCATGTGCGGTAGATGTAAAGGCTCCTATTGAGAAAAAGAGAGCCTGTGTCACGGTGTATTTCCCCGAAGAGAACGAAACCCTTTGGGATATTGGTAAAAAATATCATTGCAGATCGGAAAAGATAGAAGTTTTGGGTAAGAATATGCCCGTGATCATAAATGCGTAAATATTAAGAGGGGATGCCGCGCATAACG
>JAZUBZ010000065.1:0-5631 GCA_045638805.1 Eubacteriales bacterium | reverse complement strand
CCTCCTTAAAAGAGCGTTCCCATCGAGCTCAGAAGTACCTGTCCGAGTACCGCTACATAGATAAGGATAAAGCAGAAAAGAAGCGCCATAGAGAGTTTGCGGACCTTTCGGGGAACGGAGTTTGCCTGCGCCTTGAGCTGTTCTCGCTGGTAATCCGCAAACTTCATAGCAGTCGTTCCCCAATATACGCCCATATCGTCACCGCGAACTACGCCAATGAGACCTCTCGTTACGTCACTCATCATAGTACTTCCCACGCGGCTTTCAAGTCTTGTAAGTGCCACTTCTTCGTTACCCGAGCTCATATCCGCAATAGTGATCTCAAGTTCCTCCTTGAGTTCGGGACAGGTAGTGTCCTTGAATGCTTCAAGAGCATAGATAACTCCCTTTTGGTGTTTCATTGTCTTTTCTATAGAACCGACAAATCTCGGCAATTCGTACTCGATCTTCTTTCTCTTCTCTGCAATCATCTTTGTTACCTTCTTGGCTTCCGAGAAATACACGACAATAGCAACAAATGCAATAAAGAGACCGAGGAGCTTGAAAATGAGGAACGCGGGGATAGCCAGAAGTCCGATAGCAACTGCTTTAACGATAGCATTGGAAACGTACATCTCGGGCGTGATATTCATACCCGCAGTACGAAGATCGGCTTCAAGCTGTGCCTTCTTGTATTCATTGAGCTTTATCTTCTCAGAAAGTTTTGTTGCAAACTCCTTGAGGTAGATTTCGATGATACTTGTTTTCTTGTCACCCTTCTTGCCGAGGTTATTAGCTGCCTTGGAGGCTTTCGACGTGGGGACCTTCATCAGATCAGCGAGAATACAACCGACACCTACTGCCGCAAAGAGACCGATCAAAATCTGTAAAATTATCATTGTATCTTCCTCCTTTTAGCGTTTGTACTCAATGGGTTTCGTGATCTTGTTCATGCGGATAGCGGTAAAGATAATAACCACGCCGCAGATGGCAAGCACGATCTTACCGAACACGGTATGCATCAGCGCGTTGTACCAATCCTTATTAAGACAGTAAAGAAGCGGCACATTTCCTAATACCATCATCACCATTATCCAATACTCGCGTCTTGCTTCCGCAAGCATTGTTTTAAGTGCGTTATTGACAAGACGCACGTCGGTAAGTTTAGATACAACAGGCATAAGAGTATCCTTAATGGTTCTGTCGTTCTGACAAGAGATCAATGCATCGCACCATTCTTCATAGATACTGTTCTTGATCTTTTCTTTAAGGTGATAAATAGCTTGACGGATATCCGGAGATATTACCGTTGCTTCAGCAAGAAAGCTTTCAAATATGCTTTTAATGGGTGGCTTTAACTGTGAAAGATTCTCATTCACTGCGTTTACAAGATTGTCGTTTCGGATATAGGATGTCGTAATGAGAGAAAGTGCTGTTTCGAGCTCTCCTCGAACCTGAGTTTCATAAATTGCGATCGTTCTGGTAAGGTAAGCAAACGGTATGAGAGCAAAAGCCACCGCGAGAACGGGGATAAGGAACATATTATCTATTGCTATCGCTACGATACAGCCGGCTACCATAAGAAGCAGCGCCAACGTGCACGCAACCGAGAAATGCTTTTCCTTACCGGTTTCCTGTAATGCTCGTCTGATACGTTCAAGTTCTAGAATAATTCTGCTCTTCCTTTTCTTACCTCTTGCAGTTAACGCTTGCTCCTTGAGGGTCTGCTGTTTATCGAACATCTCATTAATGTCCTTATTGATCTGTTCGGGAGTCAGATTCAAAAGTAATACTGCAGCGGCAGCGAGCAAAAGGAAGCTAATAATATACAGCGCTGTCATACGCTTTCCTCCTTTCTCTCAAAACGTGCTAAGAGCTCCTGCGGAATACCGCCTCGCATCAGCTTTGCACGTAAATACTCCGAGGGGCTATTTTCTTGGATGAACTCTCCTACAATATGGAAGACACCGTCCACATACTCGTTACTGCGGATCTTATAGCGGTAGAGCGTTCTGTACTCAAGCTCTCCGTCATCGTGAACGATGCACTCGGAAATGTCCATTACCTTACGGGTATTGTCCTCAAGCTTGTGTGCAAACACAACTACGGGGAAAGCAAGTGCCGCCTGCTGCATTGAGATCTTCATGTCGATAGGAAATCTTCTCTGTGAAAGGAAAGCAATACGGCGATGCGCATATCTGCCACCGCCGCCGTGAACAGTCGTAACAACGGTATGGTCGGTGGAGCTTGCTTCTACTGCGGAATGAGCCTCCGCGTCTCTCATCTCACCTACACAGATCACGTCGGGGTCAAAACGGAGTGCAGCCATTACCAAGTCCTCTTGAGTAATGTCGTAGATGTCCTTATCCGAGGGGCGAGACAACGTATGCACCACGTTGTTGATGACTCTGCCATGCTCATCTCTCTTAACAAGGGATAACTCTCGCGCGCCACTTTCAATCGTATAGATACGTTTACTATCGGGGATAGAGCCAAGCAAACTGTTGAGCAAGGTTGTCTTACCCGAACTTGTTCTGCCGGCAACAACAAAGGATACACCGTAGCGCAAACAGGTCTCAAGGAATGACAGCATCTCGTCGGTAAGAGAATCGGTATCAATAAGATTCTGTCTGTCTACTCTCGCGGGGTGAAGCATACGGATAGATACTGCAATACCTCTGTCGGCATCCACGATAGGTTCTTTCAGCGCGGTAATACGGGTATTGTTGGGAAGATGACCCTGCGCGATGGGAGCTGCATTGTCGATAATCATACCCGAATGGTGAAGTAGCTTCTTTACAACGTCGATGGCGTGTTGGGGTGAGAAGAAATGTTCCTCTGCCTTTTCAATACGACCGTCAAGGTGCGTGAGTGCCACGTCATCCCAACCGTTGATATTGATCTCCTCAAGATCGGGATCGGCAAGGTGCTTGGTGAGGATAGAATACTCAGCCATTTCGGTAAAAAGGCGTTCTATCAAGCCTTTGGCGTCATAACCATCTACCGTGTACCCCGTATCATAAAGATACTTCCCGATATATGATTTCAGTTCGGCGGTCTTGCTTTTGTCGATGAGTGCTGCCGCGTAGTTCTTCGCAATATGGCTCTGAGCGAGACCTACAAGCGAAGATAATTCGATCTGTGCCATATCTTACACCACCCTTTCAGAAATGCCCTTAATCGTCTGCATGAACTTCTTTTCCTTCATCGGCTCGTACAGGCTTCCCTCCATATACTGTTCTGTAATGGATGAACAGTACGGAATGGTAAAGTCAATTTTTCCGAGATGCAGTCTTGCATCTGCAGCGGCGAGATTAAACTCATGACGTGGGATATTCATAACCGATACATCGTTTTCTCGGAGATACCCACGGGATGTGAAAGTTTTAAGTTGCGACATCAGAAAGCTCAGGCACTTGAGGTCGGGAGTAGCAAGGCGAATCGTCTGATCAGCATTCTCGAGCGCCACACTTGTGAGAAAGTTGGAATCGGGCATGGACATACAATCTACGATGACGTAATCTGCGAGACCAACAAGAATGCCGTAAAGAGACTTGGCTTTCTTATCCGTATATTCGGGGAAAGAATGGCTATTCTCGCTATCCTTATATCCGAGATACCCGAGGTTCATTCTGTCCTTTGTCATTACCATATTGGAAACGACGTCATCGGCAAAGAAGTCGGGTTTCGATAGGATATTTCCAACCGAGAATACGTCCTCGGAACGAAAATTGGGGAAAATTACGGAAATGGTAGGTGTCACAATGTCGGTAAACACAACGATAACAGCACTTTTGCCACGGGAGCGATTGTAGAGGGCTTCCGCGAGTTTTACCGAGAAAGTGGTCTTACCGCTACCCGGCGAACCCCATACTGCTATCAGCTTACCCATCGTTCTCCTCACTTTCTTCCTTCGGTGTGTTGTCGATGGGGTTATTCTTCAGATAATCGTCCTGCACCTTTATATATGCATCAGCTTTATCTGTGTCACCACGGTACACAAGCGAGAAATGAATGGTAGTTACAGAATCATAGTGTGCCAGAAGTTCTGCCTGCTCGGGAGTAACGAGGAGTGTGACGGTTGCGGATTTACCGCCCTCCACAAGCTCATCCTTGTCGATACCGTCGTTTGTAGTAGTGGTAATAACCCTGACGTATTTCAGCTCTGCGGGGATATATGAGGTGTACTGATCTTTATCATAGATAATAACGGAAACAATATCTCCGTTTTCAAGCTTATCCGAGAGACCCGCAGCAAAGTTCGCCACACTCACGGAAACAACTACTTTTACCCCGCTGAGTCCAAGAAGCACGTCATCTGCACTTCTGCTATCCGCAGAGATCTTACTTGCAAAGATATAATCTCCCGTATAGAGATCCGTCGCAGCATACTTACCGACAACCTCTTTTCGGTCCTTGATTACGTTATTTGGGAGATTGTAGGAACCGACTTTAACGATTTCAAGGTGATCTGCGGTGATAATCTGACCTCTATGCACATCTGCTTTGAGTCTTACAATATCCACCTTCTGATCGGTAAATCTGTTCACCAAGGGAGCAACACCAAAGGTGATAAGAAGCGCGAGTACGATACAGACAACTCCGATGACCGTTCTTGACGAAAAAGGCTTCTTACCGGGAGCTTTAGGTGCTTTGGGTGTTTTCATTGGCTTTGAGCTATAATTTCCAAAACTCAATTTTCTTTTTCCTCCTAATTAAATGAAATATCCGATCATCAGACCGGTAGATATAAATGGCAAAAGCGGAAAGGCTTCATTATTTGACTGCTTCTTGATCTTGTTGTATATCGTTTGGAAAACGATTGCAAATACAAGACCGATCATATAGCCAATCACGCCACCATAGAAACCAAGGCACAAAGCGGCAGAAGTTGAAAACTTGAAATCTGCCCCGCCTTGTCCTCTGGTTTTGAAAAACATTACTACAATGAACTGCGGCAAGAAGACGGCAAGTGCGCCGAATATCATTGAAGTTATACCGACTTTCTCGATATTTTCAAGAGATAAAATCAACAGCATAACCCAAAGGAAATCATCGGCTTGGTGCTCCGACAAGTCCTGCACAGATGCATATAGCAATATGAGAAAGAACACAATACCCTTTACTGTCCACATCGAAAAACCGCCCGTAAGATAGAGTGCAACAACAACTGCCGGGAATAAAAGGTATGTGAGATATGGATTGTAGGCGAAACCTTTCTTATTCATAAAATAATTCATTAGTCCGCCTATGATAACAGTTAGAAAGACGAGAGCCGCAAAATGTATTGCGAATGATATAAATTCCATTTGTCCTCCTTATATATCAGGAGGACGGGAGCTCCGTCCTCCGTGTCAGTTGATATTTATGATGCGGCATTTTTATTTCAAATTACCGCACACATTGCGCACCTTTAGCCTGCGTAATTGAACATTTCCAGGATCTCTGTGTTGAGACGAGGAATGATAACGGTCTTGAAGAGTGCATAGAAACCGCCGAGGATGACTGCACCGACAACAACAGCGATGATGATCTTAACGCCTGTATCGATGTAGCCTTCGGCTCTTGAGTTGTCGAGGGTGGTCTTTGCACGGATTGCGAGAGAGTTTGCCTTAGCCTTGATCTTATTGATAAAATTCTTCATTTTTTATT
>JAZUBZ010000064.1:0-17196 GCA_045638805.1 Eubacteriales bacterium | reverse complement strand
TGATCGCATCCGGCGGCGGAAGAATGCAGATCACAATGGACCGTTACGGTGCTGACTGGTCAATGGTTGACCGCGGCTGGAAGACTCACGTTCTCGGCGAGGGCAGAATGTTTGCTACCGCTCAGGAGGCTATCGAGACCTACCGTGCAGAGACCGGCGTTATCGACCAGGATCTTCCCGCATTCGTTATCGGTGCTGACGGTAAGCCCGCAGGCACCATCGAGGACGGCGATTCCGTAGTATTCTACAACTTCCGCGGTGACCGCGCAATTGAAATCTCCCGCACCTTCGAGGCAGGCGCAGATTTCGACAAGTTCGACAGAGTGAGAGTTCCCTCTGTTATCTACGCAGGTATGCTTGAGTATGACGGCGACCTCCACATTCCTTCCAAGTATCTCGTAAGCCCCCCTGAGATCACCAACACAATGGGTGAGTACCTCACCGATACAGGTATCTCTCAGTACGCTATCTCCGAGACTCAGAAGTACGGTCACGTTACTTACTTCTGGAACGGTAACAAGAGCGGCAAGTTCTCCGAGGAGCTTGAGACTTACGTAGAGATCCCCTCCGACATCGTTCCCTTCGAGCAGCGTCCGTGGATGAAGTGCGCTGAGATCACCGACTGCCTTATCGAGGCTCTCGAGAGCGGCAAGTACGACTGTCTCAGAGTTAACTTCCCCAACGGCGACATGGTAGGTCACACAGGAAGCCTCGAGGCTACCGTTTGCTCCATGGAAGCACTTGACCTTCAGCTTGGACGTATCCTTAAGGTACTTGACAAGGTTGGCGGCGTAGCTGTTATCACAGCTGACCACGGTAACGCAGACGAAATGGCTGAGACAGACAAGAAGACAGGAGAGCCCAAGCGTAACAAGGACGGCTCTCTCAAGGCTAAGACCAGCCACACTCTCAACAGAGTTCCCTGCATCATTTACGATAACGTAAGCCGTGACACCTACGACGTATGCGAGGATAACGGTCAGTTCGGTCTTTCCGCAGTTGCGGCAACTGTTGTTAACCTTCTCGGCTACGAAAAGCCCGAGATGTGGGACGACGGTGTTATTAAGGTTAAGTAAGACGGCATAATAAAAAAACGTACATTTGCCATGTGACAAATGTACGTTTTGGCTAATAACCAAGAGTGAAAAAATAAATTCCCTTTAACAAAAGGAAAGGCAAGTCCAAAGCCTCCCTCCGAGAGGGAGGGGGACCACGAAGTGGTGGAAGGAGCCTGCGAAACTTAAGAGTAGATGCTGATTATTGTTTTCGCATTCTCCTTCACCCGCTTTGCGGGAGCTCCCTCCCGGAGGGAGCCTTATAATTTTTGCGATTTTGTATTACCTATAAAAATATCGTAGGGGATCAGTAAGCAGAACGTGCATTTGACTATCGACAAATGTGCGTTTTTTATGAAACGTCCTTTGTCTTTTAATATTACTACAAGGAAGAGAACATGAAATATCGTTTTGTATACGCAGATAAAACAAAGTTACAGGAAATACTCCCCGGTTGTTTCAAGATACTACATTCTAATATGAGCTTTATAGCTCCAACCGGTAACTCTTTTGATGAAGATTTTGCTATATGGTACGCAGCGGTTTTTCCTGCTATGCAGAAGAAACCGCGCAAAATCGTGTTGATGTATTATGAAAATACAGTAGTAGGTTATTTCCAATATTATATTGTTAATGATTCAATGATGATGGAAGAAATCCAAATAACAACAGAATATCAAGGGAAGGGATTGTTTCGCGATTTTTATAGTTGGTTTCTTAATGATTTAAATGTTGATATTCAATTTGTAGAAGCATACGCTCATAGAAAAAATATTAAATCGCAAAGTATTTTGAAATATTTGGGTCTTGAGATGTGCGATGAAAAAGCAAACGATAAACATTTTTATTTCAAAGGGAAATATGCCGATTTGCGAAAGGTAATCTTCAAAGCAGAATAAGGAGACAATCATGTTCTACACGGACGGAATACTTGTAAAATCAACTTTACTTGAGGAAGAAGGCGTGTTTCACGCTTTTTCCACACGTCTCGGCGGGGTCAGTACCCATACCGATACAAGAGAAATGAACGTAGCTCCCGGTCACGGAGACAGCGATGAGACGGTAAGACGCAACGTTGATATTTTAGTCCGCACGGCATCTGCGGGAGCTTACGGTGCAGATGCGGCACTTGTAACAAGTCAGATACACTCCGCCGCGGTACGTCTTGTTGGAAAAGAAAACCGCGGAGAGGGAGTTTTACGTGTTCCCGGAGAAAGCTGTGACGGCTTTGTCACCGACGTCCGCGGAGTTGTACCCATCGTGCGTACTGCGGACTGTGTGCCCATACTTCTCGTGGGGCGTAAGTCTGACGGAACACCTGTAGTTTCCTCCGTGCACGCAGGCTGGAGAGGAACTGTCGCCGGTATTGCCGCCGAGGCGGTACGTAAAATGGCAGAGCAGGGAGCGGAACTTTCTTCCGTAAAGGCGGCGATAGGTCCCCACATCGGATACTGCTGCTTTGAGGTTGGAGATGATCTTTACACAGCTGTGTGTGAAATACGCGGCGAGGACTTTGCCCGCCGTCACATCAGGTATGTGGGAGAAAGACTTCACGCAGACCTTTCGGAAATGAATCTGGAAATACTCACGTGCGCAGGAGTTCTGCCTCAAAACGTTGACGTGTCGGATGAGTGTACCATGTGCATGAACGAAAAATACCACTCTCATCGAAAGACTCACGGAAAACGTGGAGCCATGGGCAGCCTTGTTGGTATTTTATAAGTTTTCAGAAGACTGTCACATAAAAATACGGTTAAATGGCGTCCTGTTCAAATAATGTTTACAAATTTATGATATAATCTATAGAGCTTATGTCACGTAAACTAAAACATGAACATATCCGAAGAAAGGATCGATAATATATGATACAGATCGAAAATTTGGTGAAGCTGTATGGTGAAAAAACTGCCCTTGAGGGCATCAGCTTCAACGTGGGCGAGGGCGAGATCGTTGGTTTCCTCGGTCCCAACGGCGCAGGTAAGTCCACAACTATGAATATACTTACAGGATATCTTTCCGCTACCGCAGGTACGGTAAAGGTGGGGGGCATCGACGTTTTTGAGTTCCCCGACGAGGCGAAGAAAAAGATTGGCTTTTTGCCCGAACAGCCTCCCCTTTACAACGACATGAAGGTGTCGGAATACCTTAATTTCGTGTACGAGATCAAAAAGTGCAAGCTGAACCGAAAGAAGCATCTTGCGGAGATCATGCAGGTCACAAAGATTCACGATGTGGCTGACAGGATCATAGGAAACCTTTCAAAGGGATACCGTCAGAGAGTGGGCATCGCACAGGCTCTTGTGGGAAATCCTCCCGTTATTATTTTCGACGAGCCTACCGTTGGTCTTGACCCCAAGCAGATCATCGAGATCCGCAATCTCATCAGAAACTTAGGAAAGACCCACACGGTCATCCTTTCCTCACATATTCTCTCCGAGATTCAGTCTGTCTGCGACAGAGTCGTCATCATCAACGAGGGTCGCATCATCGCTGACGAAAAGACCGCTAACATTACTAAGGTAGCAAACGACAGCAGAGAATACGTGGTGAAGATCTGCGCTCCTCAGCGTGAGGCGGCGAGTGCGCTTCGTGCGCTTAACGGTATCGTGTTCGTTGAGGCAACGGGCGAGAGAGACGCTGACAGCTATACCTTCCGCGTGAAAAGCGAAGCGGGTGTTGATATCAGAAAACCCCTTTTCTATCTCCTTGCTGAGAAGGGTTGGCCTCTCGTTGGACTTGAGGCTGCAGGTATGAATCTTGAGGACGTATTCGTCCGTATCATGGATGCGGATGCAAAGGCTTCCTCAAAGAGTAAGCGAGCGTAAGAAAGGAGTTTTGTTATGTTTGCAGTATTTAAAAAGGAATTGCGTTCATATTTCACGAATCCCCTTGGATACGTGTTCTGCGCAGTATATCTTGCGGTATCCGGATTCATTCTCGGTATCACCACTCTTTATTCGGGAACGGTTGACGTGTCGGGATTTTTCCAGATCATGATCTTCGCATCCGGTATCCTCGTTCCCATTATCACAATGAAGAGCTTTGCAGAGGAAAGACGCTCAAAAACTGAGCAGCTTCTTATGACAGCTCCTATTTCAACTACATCTCTCGTTATAGCTAAATTTGCCGCTTCCTACGTGCTTTTCGCAGGAACCGTGCTTGTTGGATGCGTGTACTTCCTCCCCCTTACCGTATACGGTACGATGAATGCGGCTGTAACCTTCGGCTGTATCATCGCAATGCTCCTTATCGGTATGTGCTTTACGGCGGCGGGAATCTTCGTTTCCACCCTTACAGATAACACCGTCACCGCTGCTGTAGGTACTATTGCACTTCTCGGTGTTATGGTGGCGGCATCCCTCTTTAACGGTATCATTAATTTTTATCCCATAAGACAGGCTCTGTCATGGATATCCGTTTACGGAAGATACGTTAACTTCACCTACGGTATCTTTGATTTTTCCGCAGTGCTTTACTACGTGTCTCTCACCGTAGTATTCCTCTTCCTTGCTGTGCGCGTGCATGACCGCCGCAGATGGGCGTAATAAAGAAAGGCGGGCGTCTGAAAATAAAGCGAGCAACAATTGTACGCGAGCCGTTTCAGACCTATTTGTGACTTGCCGACAAAAGCAGGTCGGCATTTTGATCATCCTCAAGGATGATCAAAAATATCACAAATCAAAGAAAGGTATAATCTAAACATGAATTCAAGAAGCATTACTAAATCAAGAAAGTTCCGCTATGGCGCAATGGCTGCGGGTTTTACGGCTGTATTTATCGCTATAGTTATCGTTTTTAACGCTATCTTTTCATCCCTTGCGGCAAAGTTCGGCTGGTATGCCGACATGACCAGCGAGGCGGTGTTCACCATGTCCGACGTGTCTCTCAGCTATATTGATGACATTACCTCCGACGTGTACATCTACTTCGCTTCCGAGCCCGACGAGCTTATGGCTGACGCCGACATGAGATACGTGTACAACTCAGCTAAGGAGATAGCCTCGGCTATCCCGAACATTCACGTTGAATGTCACGACGTTGTGAAGAATCCCGAGTTCTTCATGGACTTTTACAACAATAAAGGTACGAAGATCACAGCCAAGAGCGTTGTTATCGCCAGCGGCAGTGAATCCGTTATCTACAATTACAAGGCTTTCTTCACTTATAACGAAGAGGGCAAGAGATGGGCGTATAACGGCGAGTACCGTTATACTGCAGGTATCATGCAGGTAACTCAGGCTGAGACCCCCATTGCGTACTTCACAACGGGTCATAGCGAGGACATCACCAATGCAAGTACCCTTGCCTCCCTCCTTACCGACGCAGGCTTTGAGGTACGTGAGATCGACCTTGCCATGGAGGAAATGGACGACGACGCAAGAATCCTCGTTATCTTCAATCCCAAGTATGACTTCCACGGTATCGAGGCGGAGACCGAAAGTGCTAATGAGATCGACAAGATCGACCGATTCCTCGACGGTCTGGGCGGACTTCTCGTATTTGAGGATTCCGAATACGCGGCAGGTCTTAACAACCTTAACGAGTTCCTTGAGGAATGGGGTATCAGCTACAAGGCAGGTACTCAC
Organism: Eubacteriales bacterium; assembly: GCA_045638805.1. GTDB lineage: Bacteria > Bacillota > Clostridia > Oscillospirales > CAG-272 > RUG11130. Next base: position 11,555 of record JAZUBZ010000064.1, on the reverse strand, counting down.
GTAAAGGATGCGGCTCACTCCATGTCCGTTGACGGATACTCCATCGTGACTAAGTATCAGGAAGAGGACAACTTCGGTCAGAACATTTACGACGACCTTGAAAACTTCGATTCTATGCCCAAGTCTATGATAAGACAGGCAATGCCCATCGAAAAGCTGTGGACTGGTCAGGGAACTATGGTCGGCGCAAAGGCTGTGTACACCATGCTCGGTTCACACGAGGGCGCTGAGCTTATTGACCGTGAGAGCGAGGCAGTCATCGAAACCGGTGAATACGATCTTGTGACCATTTCCTACGAAAACAGAGTTATCGACAACGACAACTACTATTCATACGTTATGGCGGCGGGAAGCCCCAGCTTCGCTTACAACAATTACCTTGTGGACACATCCTACGGTAACAGCGACGTTATCCTTTCCGCGCTGAAACTTATCGGTCGCGACAAGGTGCTTGCAGACCTTGATCTGAAGCCCTTCGACGATACATCAAGCAGTGCCACTACAGCACAGAGTGCTAAGTTTACTGCAGGCTGTGCGCTGATCCTTCCCGCAGTGATCGCTGTAGTTGGAGCTGTGGTAGTTATCAGGAGACGTCACTCATGAGAGAAAAGAAGCAAAAAAGATCCTTAATAATCGCATCGGCAGTATTCGTTCTGCTTCTTGTAGCCTATTTTGCGGTGGTTCTTCCCATGATGAAGGACGATACCGTTGTAACTCCTCCCGAGCTTGTGGGGGGAGAGGCTCTCGGACCTAATAACCTTATTATGATGTTCCCCCAGGTGTCACGCGCGGACATGAAGGAGATATATGTATCAAACGAGCATGGTGAATTTACCTTAGTGAGAGACGGAGAAACCTTCAAGATCAAAGGATTCGAGGATGTTTCCTGCAACACCGAGGGGATATCATCTATCGTGGTTGCCTCCGGATACACCGTCACTTCACAGAGACTTACCGATAAGGCAACTGACGATGAGCTTGAAAAGTACGGTCTTGCTGAGCGCGACGTCTACTGGAAGATCACCTGTACGGACGGCAGAGAATACAAAGTGTTCGTCGGAGACAAGCTTGTCTCCGAGGCGGGCTACTACGCTATGCTTGAGGGACGCGAAAATTGCGTTTACATCCTCAGCGCGTCTATTGAGACAAGCCTTCTGAGACCGGTAGAGGCATTCGTAAATCCCATTCTGTGCCTCGGTCTTACAGATCAGAACTATTACCTTATCGACAACTTTACCGTAATGCACGGCGAGGACGTGTTCGTTCTTGTCAAGCAGAGCAAGAAAGGTGAATTCGTGAATCCCGATGCGCAGGCGGAGACAAAGATGATGTATCCTGCGGGATATAAGACCGATGACACCTACTTCATGTCAAACGTAGCATCAAGATTCGTTTCCATGATGGGCGAAGAGGTGGTATACATGGGTGAGGATAAGGACGAGCTTGAAAAGTTCGGACTTGCAAGTCCCTACTACAGCGTGTACTTTACATTCACAAGCGGACAAAGCGAGGTCGAATACTACTTCTTTGTTTCAGAGAAGCAGGATGACGGATACTATTACGCGGTGTCAAATCTTTACGGCTTTAAGGTCGTCGTGAAATGTAAGCCTGAGAACTTCTCATGGCTTGAAAACAAGCTTATCTCCTGGGTAGACGATTATCCCATCGCCATCAACATTCTCCGCGTTGACAGCCTTTCTGTTGAAACTGTGGACGGAAAGTACGATTTTGACCTTACTCACGGCGTGACCGCCGACGAAGTGGCGACCCTTGAGATAAAGGGACCCGACGGCTTCTATCTGAATGATGCGGACGTGTATAACTTCCGTGAGTTGTACAAGGATTTCTTAGCTATACAGATCATGGGTGAGCTTGAGTTTACAGGTTCTGAGATAGACGATATCGTAGAAAATGACGACAGCCATATGACTACCGTTACCTTCAACCTTATAGACGGCAGTGTACAGGAGTTCAAGTTCTACAGATATTCAACGGGACGTGCTATCCTTTCTGCAAACGACAGCAAGAATTTCTTCGTGTATGACGACTGGCTTCTTAAGATAAGAGATGACGTACAGAAGCTGCTTTCTCACCTTGAGATAGACTCACATTCCAAGAACTGACGGAGAACGGCCCGACGGAGACCCGTCGGGCTGTTTTAACAAAACGGGAGATCTCCGTATAAATTTCGGTAAATGCGGAATAATAGGTAACACAAGCCTTCTGACATATCGGAATGGTGTTTTCATCTTTGGAGACCTGTTGTGAACCTTATTAAGTACGGACTTGCCTTTGCGCTTGGAGCATTTCTCTATACCGTGATCGAGATACTTTGGAGAGGGTATACCCACGTGTCTATGACGATAACGGGCGGGGTGTGTCTTGCCCTCCTTTATATGTGGAACGCATATTTGACTGATACGCATTTGCTTGTGAAATGCGTGCTCGGTGCTGTCACTATAACGGCTGTTGAGTTTTTGGTGGGGTGCATGGTGAACCTGTGGCTTCGGCTTGCCGTGTGGGATTATTCTGCGATGCCTTTTAACCTGATGGGTCAGGTTTGCCTCGGATATTCCGCCATGTGGTTTGGTCTTTGCATCCCTGCGTATTTTATATGTGAGCTGATTAGAAGGTATGCGCTCTGAGACCACAATGAATTGCCTTACGGCATGAATTGAGCCGTTGGTTCATGAATTGCACCTTGCGGTGCATTGTATATATAATTAGGAGAAATATGAGATATAACAGACGAGATTATAACAGCGAAAACGAAACCAGGCGGCTTGTAAGCTGGTTGATGGGCAAAAAACATGGTCCCATCATACTTGTAGCGCTCATTTTACTGGCTGCGGTTGCAGGATATTTATATTATAACGGATATTTTGGAGGAATTTCGGCGGATGCCGAAGTGGAGTATCACTTTATTGACATAGGTCAGGGGGATGCTTCTCTCATCCTTACCGACGAAGCGGCGGTGCTTGTGGACTGTGGAACGCTTGAACAGAGTTACATAGTTCTTGATTATGTCAAAAAATACACTGATAAAATTGACCTGTTCGTTTTTTCACACGCTCATGACGATCACATGGGAGGTGCGGCGAACATCATTAATTCCATAACGGTTGACGAGGTGCTGATGACCTCATATGCATCCGATGCCGTGTTCTTCGAAAAGGCACTTGACGCTATCGAAGAGCATGACGTAGCAGTGACCGAGGCTCTGCCGGGCGGTACATATACTGAGGCTGATGTTGAAATTAAGGTATTCGCTCCTGTGAAGGATTATGAGGATCACAACTCCAACAGCATTATCATGCGTGTAGAGGTGGACGGTTCGTCCGTTATGTATACGGGTGATGCGGAGCATCGTACTGAGCGGGATGCTATAGAAAAGTTTCCCTACGGTATGAAAAGCGATATTCTGAAGGTGGGACACCACGGCTCGTCTACCTCAACCTCCGAGGAGTTTTATGATGCAGTATCACCGAAGTACGGTGTTATCTCCTGCGGAGAGGGCAACAGCTACGGACATCCACACCGTGAGATAAAGTCGCTCTTTACGGAACGTGGTCTTGAATACTACCGCACCGATCTTGTGGGTGACGTTGTGTTCGTTGTGGAAAACGGTGAGATATCCGTCGAAACGGTGAAGTAATCGTTGACAATTCAATATATATATGATAAAATAAAGCCGTAAATACGGCTTTATTTTGTGCTCAAGAATGGAGAATCTTATGACTAAGAGAATTGTTGCACTTGCGCTTGTATGTGTTATTTGTCTCTGCCTTTTCGCTTGCAGCAGCAAGGAAACAGATCTGTACAACAAATACCGTGACATCATCGACGCGCTTGAAGCGGAAGACTATCAGAGTGCTTACCTTGCTATGGTAGAGCTTTCAAACAAGGGTGAGACAGACGAAAACGGCGAGGAGACAAAGGATCCCGAAATAGAGGCGCTTAAGGCTTCTGCTGTGGGAACATGGATCCCCACACTTTCTTCTGTGGAACAGTATCAGTCTGTGTCTTTTGAGATCACCGAGGAAGGTAAGTTTATAATGGGTGATGAGACATATCCTCTTGAGGTAGTTCACGAGAGTAAAAACAATATTTCTTATAGAACTAAGGACTGCGACACCAGAATCTACGCTATAAGCATTTCGGTTGAGGATAACGGTGCGCTCAGAGTCAGCCTTGGCAAATATAATGATGATCAGAATTCAAGCTCACATATTGGTTTCTACTATCTTGAGTCTCAGTACACCAAGATCGAGCTTACCGCAGAGAATTTCGACGAATATTTTGAGGATCTTCCCGAGTACATTGTAGCTGACCAAAACAGCTTTGGCGAGACCACTTCTTTCCGGGTCAACCGTGACAAGGTCGTTAAGGAAAGCGTCGGCGAAGTTAACGATGAGCTTTCAGAGGTTGCGCTTGAGTACAGCTACGTTTCAACCGATTATAACTATACCGCAGATATTGCAAACGAAACTTATGAATTAGGTGCAGCAGTTGAAAACCATGAGCCTGAAGAGCGTACTGCTACTATTGAAATGGAGTCTTGGCACGGACCCGAAGATGACCGTTACGGCTTCTGTTTTAACGGCTTATATATCACCAGTGAAGAAGGACGTACGAACGTTAAGTCAGACTTTAAGATCGTAAGAATTCAGGGAACGATCTACGCATTTAACGGAAACTAAAATTTGATAAAACATCCGTTTCTCATTTTCGTGGGAAACGGATGTTTTTGCTTTAGAGTGATTATTCGTATAAATTATCGGATCGGACTTCAAGTTATATATTTATTGATTGACAGGGGATTTATAATATGTTAGAATGTACTTAGCAATTAGTTCTGCATCAAGCGGGACAGTACGGAGGTTTTTATGAAACTTAAAAAATTTTTGGCGGGGATCCTGGCATTGCTGATGCTTGCGGGGACTCTCGCTGTGGGAAGCACTGCTGCTCCCCAAACGATGCCGTTTACAGACGTCCCGGATGGCGAATGGTACTACGGCGCAGTTGAATACGTCTGGAAAAACGGACTTATGAACGGTACGGGAAGCGGTACTACCTTCTCACCGAACGGAAGTCTTACCCGCGCGATGGTAGTTACCGTTCTTTACAGAATGGAGGGTGAGCCTGCTACGCGCGGCGGCGGAAGTGTGTACGGTGACCTTCAAAAGGATGCTTATTACATTCTTCCTGTTGACTGGGCAAAGGAAAATGATATCGTAACGTCCACAGGTACCAACGACATTGGTGAAGACATGTTCTCTCCTGACAGAGCTATCACCCGTCAGGAGCTTGCAACAATGTTCGTAAGGTATGCTCGTTACCGACACGTTATAACCAATGAGTCAACAGATATCGGAGGATTTAAGGACGTGTCTTCAGTAGCGTCATGGGCAAAGGATGCTATGTCCTGGTGTAATGCTGTAGGACTTATCAAGGGTACCGGAAATGGTGATACGCTTTCTCCCACCGATACTGCATCCAGAGCGCAGTTTGCTACAATAATTCAGCGTTTCAGAGAAAATGATGACTTTACCTATGAGTATCTCTTTAAGAGACCGAAGCCTCTTTCAACATACACCGAGAAAGAATATCCCATCATAGATGATGCTGACGTTTACGTTGCAGTTGACGGAAACGATAAGAATCCCGGTACTTTAGAGAAGCCCCTTGCAACATTTGCGGCGGCTGTTAAGAAGGTACGTGATCTTAAGCAGACAGCGAAGGATGAGATCGTCGTTGCTTTCAAGGCGGGCGACTATGGAAACTTGCAGATCGAGCTGACCGAGGTTGACTCAGGTACTGCTGAAGTACCCATCAAGTACACCTGCTACGGAGACGGAGACGTGCTTTTCTCCAACGGTGTAACAGCATATATCGACGAGTTCGGTCCTATTGATGAAAGTGACTACTATCTCTTCCCCGAGAAAAACAGAAAGAAGATCGTTAAGGCTGATATGTCGGGGAAGGCTACCATCGGCGAGATGAACGGTATGTGTCAGCTCTTCAGTGAGGTTGAGCGCATTGATATGGCGCGCTATCCCAATAAGAACGCAACGGGCAAGTTCAACGCTGACAAGACGATAGTTTTCGTTGAGTCATATGAAAGTACGACCGGAAGTATCGGTTACGGCGCTTGGAACTGTAAGCTGGACAAGCTCGGTGCGGCAAGATTTGACAGTTATCACACCTATGAAAACATTGCGGCGATAGGTAAAGCGGGTCATGAGTATGACGGCGACTATCTTCTTATAGACGGCTATGACAGAGAGACGGATACTCTCAAGATGATAGCGCAGGATACCGTTTACGCATTCGGTTCAATGGGCGGCGTAAACGTTTATTACATGAACATTTCCGAGGAGCTTGACCAGCAGGGCGAGTTCTGGTTCGATCCCGACACTGAGACTCTTTACTTATATGATCCTGAGTTTAAGAGATACACACTTGCTACGGCAGGTACATTCCTTACTATAAACGGAGCAGACTACCTCACCTTTGAGGGCATTGATTTCAGCTACTGCTCTGATGATGCTATCGTTGTTAACGCAGATAACGTGACCATCGATGACACAAAAATCCTCGGTTCAAACGGAAACTATACCGCGGTACACCTTAACGGAATGAACAATAAGCTCATCAATTCCGAGCTTTGCGAGCTTTCTGCAGGCGGTGTTGTTGTAACGGGTGGTGACTTTGAATTCCTTACCCCCTGTAACACGGTGGTTGATAACAACACTATCCACGATTACGGTCAGATATATCACACATGGACAGCAGGTGTCAGACTTACAGATGCCGTAGGTGCGACAGTGTCTCACAACGAGATCTATCATGCACCTCACGTCGCAATTATGTTCTCTACCATTTGGGACCGCAGTATCGACTGCTTGATGGAATATAACTATATCCACGACGTACTCACGTATACTGACCTTGGTGCGATATATTGCGGACGTACTCATACCGACCGCGACAATATCGTGCGTTACAATATGATTTCCAACGTCATCTCCGGAGAGACAGGCGCGTGGGCGGTGTATATTGATGACGGTATATCCGGTCAGCAGTTCTACGGTAATATGATATATCAGCCGGGAGGATATGCATTCCTCCACTCAGGCGGACGTGATAACGTAATAAGAGATAACGTCATTATCGGTAACGAAAACGGAAAGGGTAATCCCCTCAGAGTATGGGCAAAGTGGGTAGATATGCTTGCAGACGACGGATACGTAAGTAGCGGTAACTGGGCACATATGCTGACACTTATCCCACAGAGACTTCCCAAGGATCCCGAGGCACTGAAGCTTTGGGAGACAAGATGGCCTGAGTTCTTTGATGCGTACTACGGTCCTGAGGTAATTCCCGAAAATATTAACGAATATAACATGCTTGCAAACTCCGCAGGTTGTATCATTAAGAACAACTATTCATTTGGCTACCAGGAGCTTGAGCATTGGGAATCGGACTATCACGAAAACAAGTTCAACGTGTACGAAAATAACCCCATCTGGGGCAGAGAAGCCTTCCAGGGAAAGGGAGATGCACCTCACATTTTCGTAAATCCCGCACAGGGTGACTACTCTCTCAGAGATGATATTGAGCTTGAGTTTGAGACACCCTACGACTTTAGCAAGATAGGCAGATATTGAGTTTTTCGAATGGAAAAATCAGGCGATATGCCCTGTGGGGCATATCATATCACAACCGAATAAAATGAGGTTATATCGCGTTTGCCGCGGCAAACATATCGCTTGATGCGGTATTGATTAATAAAACTAAGAGAAACGACTTGGATGTTTACCTTAACTCCAAGCCGTTTCTCTTTATTGCATTTTATCACTCTTTATCAGAGGGGGATGTTGTATCGCCGTCGTTGCTTGTTGTTTCATTTGTTGACATGCAGCATCCAACGAAGAAGAGAATAATAAATACTATTAACAGGAAGATCCAGAAATATAAATTGCCTTGCGCTGCTTCGAGTTTTTCCTCATAATACTGAGTTGTATCATATGAAGTATAATTTACTTTTGAGAGGTAGATATCATATTCGATTTCCTCTATACGAGAATTGATCTCGGGTATTTTAACGATACTGAAAATTGTGCCAACAATTCCTCCGATCATCAAAATAACTTTCCAAATTATTTTGTTTACCATATTAATGTCCTCCGTCTAGGTTTGACACATAGTGAATGTCATTATTCATATAATAACATAGTATAATAGATTTGTCAAGCACTATATGTCAAATTGGAGTTGGACAATGTTTAAAAATAAAATGGAAGATGGAAAAAACAACATTTGCGGAAAAAAGATATACCATCTTAGAAAAAGCATGGTTCCTAAAATGTCACAGCGTATGTTAGCTGAAAGATTACAAATTGCAGGAATTGATGTTGATAAAAACGTAATTCAACGAATTGAGTGCGGTAAGCGATTTGTTACCGACATAGAACTCGTAGCTATAGCAGAAATATTTGATATATCCTGTGACGAATTACTCGGTAGAGCGCATAACGATAAATGATTATTATAATATATTTTAAGACTTTCTAACTCAGTTTGGGAGTCTTTTTTATCGTTCGGTTAAAGATTATCGAATGAGTGGAACAGAAAGAAGAATAAAAAAAGTCTGCCTCACTAAAGTAAAAATGCACAAGTAACTGTAGGGACCGGCATCACTGTTTGCGTAGCAAACGATACGGTACGTAACGAAGGATTAAAGATACATAACATGTCTTAGTCCAACGAAACGGACCGTCGGGGACGCCGGTCCCTACACATCACCTGGCGTTTTGCCGATTATTTTTCTAAATGCGACAACCTCTTATTTATCCTACATACAAAAGCGGAGACAGCTTCACGTGGAAGTGTCTCCGCTTTTACAGCTTTATGTACTTTTTAACGCATTTTTCTGATGGGCTTCAGTATAAGACCGCACAGCTTGTGGATAACCAGTGAGAATATGAATGATGCCACGAGTATTGCCGCAAGGTATAAGTCATCGCTTTGAATGCTCAGAACGATTTCTTTTGTGAAAATCTGCATCGGACCCCAGCGGAAAAGTGAAATGAACAGCGCGTGGGATAGGTACAGCTCAAAGGAAAGGTCTCCGCAGATGTTGATAAGTCCGTTACCCAGCTTAAACTTCATTGAGAGAAGAAGGATAACGATGCAGAAGAGTATTGCAGCTATCGCACGTACTATAAGATAGTATGGTGCGGTGGGCCACACGTATGGAGGAAGATTTAAAACCTTTATAAACGTTACGCAGAAAGCAATGAAGAATATTGCAGTGATAGGGTAGTAGAACTTCTGCAAAAAAGGCGTGATGCGCTCCTTCAGTATACAGTACCACATACCGACGGTAAAGCACAGCGCGGTGTCGTTCCAGTTACATCCGTAAAGCACGTTATGTCCCGTCTGCTGAGTTACGGTGAAAAGGACGACAAAGGCAAGCGTTAAAATTGTAAGTATAACGGGAGAGATGAACTTGTTTTCACGCTTTTCGTGGCCGATAAATGAGATGCGGAACAACACGTACAAAAGAACCATCACGGGCACGAACCAAAGCTGAAGTCCCATGAGAGATTCCTTCAGGTATACTTTAAACGCCTCCATGTCGGTGGTGTTCATGTATCTCATAATGACGTAGAATGAGTCGATGACGTAGTAGGGAATAACTATGGCGAGTATTCTCTTGCAGAAGAATCCCTTAAGATAATTCTTCTTGTTTTTAACTCCGTACATAAGTCCGTAGCCCGAGATAAGGAAGAATCCGCCCACCATCAGAAAGCCTACGTCTCTGAAGTATTTTACCGACAGAAACGAGGGGAGAAGAATACCGTACAGGTGGTGAAACATGACCACTATAGCGAAGATGCCCTTGAGCGCTCTAGTCTGACCGACAGAAAAGCTGTCAGCGAAAAACTCACCCTTAGGTGCTGTTTTGATGCCGAACAGTATCAAAGCGGCGGTGATAAGAATGAACATTTGAATATCCTTTCAAATTACGCAGTAACAGAGAGTCTCGGCTTTGGAGACTCTCTGTTTGCTTAGGTGTTATCAGAACAGACCTGTAATACGTCCGTTTTCGTCAACGTCGATCTTCTCTGCCGCGGGTACCTTGGGAAGTCCGGGCATGGTGAGGATGTCACCTGTCATGACCACGATAAAGCCAGCACCGGCGGAAACCTTAACGTTCTTGATGGTAACGGTAAAGCCTTCGGGTGCGCCAAGCTTTGTAGCGTCGTCGGAGAAGCTGTACTGTGTCTTAGCCATACATACGGGCATATTGCCGAAGCCCAGCGCTTCGAGAGACTGTATCTGCTTCTTTGCCGCGGGAAGAATGGTGATTCCGTCGCCGCCGTAAACCTTCTTAACGATAGCTTCGATCTTTTCGGAAATGGAAAGGTCACTTTCGTATGCAAAGGTGAAGTCGCCCTTTTCCTCTTCACAAAGACGTACAACCTCGCGAGCAAGCTCTACGCCGCCTGCACCGCCGTCTGCCCATACTGTGGAGAGCACGGTGTTAACGCCAAGCTCACGGCACTTCGCGATGATGAAGTCGATCTCAGCATCTGTATCGGTGGGGAAACGGTTTACTGCAACTACGCAGGGAAGCTTGTATACGTTCTTGATGTTGGAAACGTGACGGAGGAGGTTGGGGATACCGCGCTCAAGAGCGGGGATGTCCTCACCTACAAGCTCGGTCTTAGCCTTGCCGCCGTGCATCTTGAGAGCACGAACGGTTGCAACCATAACAACCGCGTCAGGCTGAAGTCCTGCCATACGGCACTTGATGTCGAGGAACTTCTCAGCACCGAGGTCAGCGCCAAAGCCTGCCTCTGTTACTGCGTAGTCACCCATCTTGAGTGCGATGCGTGTAGCCATAACGGAGTTACAGCCGTGTGCGATATTAGCGAAGGGACCGCCGTGTACGAATGCGGGAGTACCTTCGAGAGTCTGTACAAGGTTGGGCTTGATAGCGTCCTTAAGGAGCGCTGTCATAGCGCCTGCCGCCTTAAGCTCGCCGCAGGTTACCGGACGGTCGTCGTAGGTGTAACCAACGATGATGCGGGAGAGACGCTCCTTCAGATCGGTGATGGAGGAGGAGAGGCAGAGAACAGCCATGATCTCGGATGCAACGGTGATGTCGAAGCCGTCCTCACGGGGAACACCGTTTGCCTTGCCGCCGAGACCGTCAACAACGTTTCTCAGCTGTCTGTCGTTCATGTCAACGCAACGCTTCCATGTGATCTTTCTAACGTCGATACCGAGAGCGTTACCCTGCTGGATGTGGTTGTCAAGCATTGCCGCAAGAAGGTTGTTAGCAGCGCCAATCGCGTGGAAGTCACCTGTGAAGTGGAGGTTGATGTCCTCCATGGGAACTACCTGTGCATATCCGCCGCCTGCCGCGCCGCCCTTAACTCCGAATACGGGGCCGAGGGAGGGCTCACGGAGAGCAACAGCTACGTCCTTGCCGATTCTCTTAAGACCGTCGGCAAGACCGATGGTTGTGGTAGTCTTACCTT
>JAZUBZ010000063.1:0-21137 GCA_045638805.1 Eubacteriales bacterium | reverse complement strand
CTTACACAACACAGGATGCTTAGTAATTGTACAGATACTTTCGAAACCTGTATTATTTGCGGTGAGTTGACTGATATAAAGTTTGATACCCCCATTGAATTAAGAAATTATTATGAAATAGGTGCCGGTCAGATGTGTGCTAAATGCTACAGATCACTTAAACGCAACTGACAGTTATTTCGTACATAATATCGGTTTAGGAAACGCTCCTCACAGTTTTGTTATTTACCTTTTACGTTTAATATTAGTTACAAAACAATTTGATTTTAAAAATCAAATATGTTATAATTGATTTACAGGGAATGGAGTTTTTTCCATATTTTGTCAAAATATCAAAACGTATGCGGCTTCGTTTTAATGTGTCACCGATGCCGTCAGGTGAATGAAATGGATGAATTTAATTTATTTGAAAATTCGGATGTACCCGTCATAAAAGAATTACTTGAATATCTAAAATCACACGTTGATAATTCAGAAGAGAATATCGAACGGTGTAAACCGTTTGAAGTCTTGAAAGATGAATATTCCGATCTTCAGAAGAAATACTGTGACAGCTTTCACGAGCTGTACGACGGTATAGAAGAGCGGACTGTCCGTCGTGATTACGGCAAGGGCGGAATAATGCACAGAGGATATTATTCACCGTCTACTCAGGATTTGTACGTTGGTAACTGTAAAAGGGGGAAGTTGTTAAAGCGTGCCCCAAAGGGAAATAACTATGATTATGAGTATATGTTCGACGAAAGCGGTAAAATGATATGCTGTAAGGAGTATTGGCTAAAGAATTCAGGTGAGTTTATCGTTTATGATATTGAGCTGTTTGTTTATAGTGAAGACAGAGTAATTTCTTTAACATACAGCATGAGTCCGCTTTCGAAAAACAGACTTAAATTCATTACAGATTGCAGATATGAGAACGGTAAGATTAGAAGATATGTTGAAGTGCAGTGCAGTAATTACCTTGATAAGTATATTTGCGATTTTATCGAAATAGAGGATCTTGAATATGAAAATGAACTGTTGAAAATTGTATATACGTATAGTTACACACCGTCGATAAAAATACTGAATAAGCATAAGTATACCTTTGAAAGAGACGAAGAGGGATACTTCTCAACTTACACAGTAGAAGATTTAAGTAATGAATACAGAGCATCCCTAGGATCTTGTACCTACAAGGTCAAGGCTAAAAGGAAATAATATAACGACCTCTCCCGGGCTTGGGGAGAGGTCGCGTTTTATCTTCCGAAGAGTTTCTGCTGTGCCATCCATATGCGCATGATGAGCCACGCGGGAAGCAGCTTTACGCCTAAAAGCTGAAGTTTTGTAGCAAAACCGAAGAGGGATACTTCCTTTCCTTTTTTGTAATCCTTCAAAGCACGGCGGACGATGTCACGGGGATCGTACATTGCCGCATATTTTTTAACAACGGGATCTTCTTCTGCATTAATAGCTCTGTCAAAAAACGCTGTTTTAGTCCAGAACGGACATACCGCCATCACGTGTATACCGCGCTTTTTCACTTCCATAGCCAGCGCACGGGTGAAGCTGAGGACGAATGCCTTTGTTGCACCGTATGTGGCGATATAGGGAATAGGCTGATACGCGGCAACCGATGCGATATTGACGATACCGCTGCCTTTACTCATATATTCGAGAGTGATCATATCAAGTGCGGCTGTAGCTTTCACGTTCAGGTCGATCATGTTCATGTTGTCGCTGTATCCGATCTTTTCAACTGATTCGAATTTTCCGAAGCCCGAGCAATTTATGAGCAGTGTTACGTTCGGCTTTTCCGCTTCAAGCAGAGCACGGTATTCTTCATAGGCAGTATCAAGAGACAGATCGAGGGGCACAGCCTTCACGGGAATATCCGTGAGGGAGGAAAGACTCTCAAGCTTTTCGCGGGTTCTTGCGATGACCCATATCTCATCAAACTTTAAACTTGCGTCATGGGTTATCTGAGTGAAGAATTCCTTTCCAATGCCGCTTGACGCACCGGTTATTACACATATGTTTTTCATTAGTCATCTCCGTTTATGTTTTACTTGTTTCTACAGTGTTTTCACACTTGCAAAATACTTCTTCTGCCATTGATGCAATACTGTTTATTTCGTTGGGCAAACATGTTTTAAGCATCTTTTTATTCGGCAGACCCCAAACGTCAAAAATACGTGGGCCGATCCATTTGCTGTGCTCGGTCGTGTCGAATACACCCTTCAAAATTGACAACGCCGCAGTTTTCGGCTTCATGAATATCACCTTCATGGGATGCTTTATCACAGCGAAAATGAGCTTGGGATAGTGAGCGGTGATATTAGTAAATGTGATACCCGGATGGCATACGGACAAGGTAACGTCATTTTCGTTTTTGAACAGCTCGAAAAGAGCGAACATCAAAAACCTCTTTGCGTTTCCGTATACCTTTGATGCGGCGGCGCGTGTTTCAAAATCCACATCTGACGTATCAGTTTGAGAGTAATTATGTGCAATGCTCCCCACAACAACGACTTTTCCGCTACGCTTTCTCAGTGATGGCAGAAGCTTTCGAATCATGTAGTAAGGCGTTGCAAAATTTATCTGGAACACGTTTCCGTAACCCGTTGTGCATTTGTGACGTGGGATACTGTACGCTCCCGCATTGTGAATAAATACGTCTATGTCCGTTAACTCCTCGCACACTCTGTCAGCGGCGAATACGTCCTCAAGGTCAAGGCTAAGACAACGGACGGATATTTCGGGGAAGCGCTCATGCAAGCTTTTTTTGTGCTCACCCGACAGCTTGGGATTACGGTCAACAAGGATCAGATCAGCTCCGAGAGCGGCGAGAAAACTGCACAGCTCACGTCCGATGCCGCCGGTTGAACCTGTGACGGCAACGGTTTTTCCTATAAGACTTTCCGTGTTTTTATTAAGCCATTTTGTGTAATTCATAATGTATTTTACCGTATTACTTTCTTCTTAAGAATAACATGTATCCCTTACCGGGGCATATGTATAATGGGGCGTTTCCGTCGAATACGGCCTCTTCCTGCAGATTTCCTACGGGGGAGGACATGTCCACTCCTTCAAGCGGTATTCTGCGGTCCGTAGGACGCATACCACCGATCTCGGGAGCATACAGCTCAAAGTCTCCAGTAATACCGAGAGCATTACGGTCAATAGATAAACGGAACTCTCTCGCATATGGGAACCATGAGGCGAGGCATATCAGCACGTCCCCGTTATCTTTTACATATACCGTTGCTTTCACCTCGTCGTTGTCAACGGTAACGGGACAGTCGGGGTGCCAATAACCGTACATTTTCGCATCGGCAATACCGAACTTTTCCCACACGCTTCGCCATATGGTTGTACTGACACCACCCTGCGACCAGCCGCAGCGGGCTGTCATGCCGTAAATCATTCCGCGCCAGGGATTACCGCCCGCCTCAAGCATCTCACCCATAACTCCGAAGGGAATACCGCACATTTCAGTGAAGAAATTCTCGGGAGACGAATTCTGGCAGTCGAATCCCTCGCCGTTCCATATACTGTCCGCATATGCGAAGTGTTCAAGGTAGATGCATGATGAAATACCGTTTCCGTATGCGGGGTTATGCTCGTTTCCGCAGTGTATGTCGATGTCGGCTTCTCCGGACTTTGCCGCATCAAGTATACGCCGTACACGGCGCATGATGTGTCTGTCGTAACCAATTCCGTCAAGGTAAATTCCGTCTATGCCTACAACTCTTGCAAGCCAGTCAAGGCCCTTCAAGTAGTAGTTGTGCCAACGGGATTTGGGAGCTGTTGCGATAGCGCAGTCAAGCTCACCGCTTTCAAGGAATTGATGCCAGGCGGGAGTGAACCCCTCCACAAGATGCTCGACCAGCCACGGACCGCCGTCGGGACATTCTTCAACCTTTCCGTCTTTTACAAAATAATCGGCAATATGGAAGTCTCCGTCCATCTTGAATATCTCGTCTCCGAGGGAAAGTAGCGCCCATATCTCGGACGTGAAGTTGGAAAGCTCACGCACTGTGTAATAAAGCTTATACTTAAGCCCCATGGAGTGGGCTTTTTCTACTTCTGCCTTTATATCGTTGGCGCGGATAAAAGGATAGTTTATGTTTTCGTTAATGGGGCTGCCTTGGTGAAGGATGACGGTATCTGTGCCCATCTTCTTGGCTCTTTCAAGGCATGGGACGTGCTCCGTGCTGTTCCACGGGTTTTTGTGGTAATAATGGTGGGTGAAATGTGTTTTGTAGTCTATAGGATGAAACGGGGTAAAGATAAGGTGAAAATGGAGTATTTCCGTCTGACCTTTAGTAAGACGTACCTTACCCGTCACAGCATTAAGTGAAACTTCGCCCCTGTTAGGATCGCTTTTCAGTCGGATGTATCCCTTGCTACCGTTTGCCCACAAGCGCGGCAGCGGCTTTGCCCCGTGCCAATGCTCATTCTCCTGCATAAGTTTAAGCATTACACCAGCTCGTGCACCGCCAAGCCAGACCTCGTTACCATCGTATTTTTCGTCCCAGTAGTAAACAAAGGAGGAGGGAACAGTACCGCCCTCGCGGCACATACCCATCATATAAGGCACGGCGTTACTGTTGAACAGAAGTGAAAGGTCAAACTCATATTCCCCATCAGCAGTTGCAGTCACGTTTACGGTAACGTCCACGTTTCCATCGGATTCGTACGCGGCGGATGATAAAAGATTTAAGCTGCCGCACATCGCCTCGGTAATGCATCTTGAACGGAGGGTACCGTCGTGATGCCAGGTTTTCTCTGTTTCTGTGATATTCTTAGGGTTTCCGTTTTCCGTAACTTTCAGCGTAACAGGGGATTTAAACAGCTCTATAGGCTCAGTATCTCCGTCAAGGGTACATCTGTCGTCAAAGAAGCTGATAGCTGAATCGGGAAGACCCAAAGTCCCCACCTTGAACTGTCTTCCGAGAATATGGACTTTTCCGCATTCTTCGTCAACCTTAACGGGTGTATAAGGCGCGATGGTATCGTATCCGCTGCCGATGGTATCGTTGAGCCAGAAAAGACGGCTCATGCGCCACAGCTCATCGTCTCCGTTTCGGGGGAGAGTATCGGGAATTAGTGTGAGATCAAGTATACAAGTCTCGCTGTAGTCCGTGTCGTCTGCGGTGACGGTAGCGTATATTTTTGCGCTGTCACCGTTTAGACACTCGCACTTGACACCGCACCATAAGGTAACTACCTCTCCCGTGTCTGCGTTTCTGGTGATGACCATTTCCTCGCCGTCTGCGTTAACACCGTTTAAGTTGAAGCAGATGACATCAGTTAGAGGGTATTCACGTCCTTCGTTGTCGGTGAAGCGGACTTTTATGTTCGTAAGTTTTTCCTTAGCACATATGGCAAGCTGAAAAGCGTAATGCTCGTTTGAATATGCGCTGTCCGAGAGGGAAAGTCGGTCAGCTCTGTCACACCAAACGAAGGGAAGAGCATGTTTCATTCTTATGGGGGTAAGTCTTGATTCTATAAGAGCGGTGAAAGGAGCATCTACATTCAAAAAGCTATCTCTCTCAGCAGCTGTCATGGGCATTTCCATGGGATAGAAGCTGTCAAATTCGGTTCTGCTTTCGTAAGACATTACCTCCGCTGTGATGGCTTTGCTTTTGTCATAAGCTTTTTTCCACATGGAGTCGGGGGTCATGTCACCTGCTAAGTAATACTCTATATCGGGGGCGTACCACTCACCGGGCATAAGGTATGGCATATAATATATTTCGTATTCTCCCGACTGCGGAGCGCGGAAGATTATTTCCCCCTCATCACGTGTGCATGAGGAAATGATAATGTCACGTGTCTCACACATACCCACACCGTTTTCGCGATTACCGTAACGGATACGTATACCTATCAGTTCGGGATGCTCGTCGCGCCTTCTCCAAGGGAGATGTACATTCACGTATTCAGCGGCGGTAGCGTTTACGATGAAGCGGTGATTTCCGTACCCGTCGTGCATATCCCATTTAACGTCGGCGCATTTATATGTAATACCTGTCATGTAAACCTCCTATTTGAATGAAACTCTTTTATACAGTATAACTCACTTTTCGTAGTTTGTCAATGAAGTCAACATTGGTCGTTATAATAAGTGAAAATAGCAAAGGACGGAGCAAAAAAATCCGTCCTTTGTGTTATTAAATATATTTTTGCGTATCAGACTTCAATCGAGCCATTTGATAAACGCGGTTTTATCGGTGCTGTTATACCCTGCGTTGGTGTAGAAATTTAAAACTGTTTCTTCTTTGGAGCCTGTAAGCAACATCATTTTATAACAGTTTTCTCTTACAGCGATATTTTTCGCATAGTTTAAGCATTCAGTTGCATAGCCATGTCCGCGATATTCCGAATGTGTAACAACGTTTTCAATAAATGCGTAAGGGCGTATATTTCTCGTTAAGTTTGGTATAATGACACAAACGCAAGAAGAAACGATTTTGCCGTCAATTTCTTTTACGATAATATGGTGGTTTTTATCGTTCAAAATCGTGTTCCAAGTACTTTTCAAATGTTCAGTCATTTCAGGAACAGATTTTTCATGTAAAAATAAATATAGCTTCAGAAGCTCGTTCAGTTCGTTTTTTCTCACTTCTCTGACCATTACAGCATCTCCTCTTGAATTTTACTATAGATTTTATAAATACAAACGTATACAGTTTTACGCTAGGGCAAGTACAACATACTTGTCTATATACCAATAATGGTAAAACAGCTATGTTCTGTAAAGCATTCTTCTACCCATGGACGCAATTCTTCAATAACGTTATTCCAATGCTCGTATTCTGAAGAATTTTTGACAAGAGTGTTCCACTGTTTTATACTTACTGTAGTCGGACCGTAATAATAAAATTTATCGATAGAATTGGAAAACAACGAGCAAAGTCCAAGTGAATCAAACACATTTGCATGGATATAAACAGAGTTTTTTAGCCAAAATTTGTTTTTGAATTTTCCTTTTTGAAATTCGAAATAACAAGTACCACCCTGTGATTTTCTTTCAGTTGGACTTAGAAAATACTTCATATAAACATCACCGTTTTATTCAGATTTCTCCATCGGTTATCTTATCCCTTAACCGCTAATTATTTTTTAGTACCCTCAACCAAATAGCGATACGCCATAACAAGCCCTGCGCTGAGAAGCGCGCCTCCGATAATATCGCTTATCCAATGTACGCCAGATATGAGACGTGCTGTTACCATTAATACTGTGAAGGCGGTAATGGCGATGATAATGCAACGCCTTATCACATTGTTTTTTATGCGTGCGCCTAACTGCATTGAAGCTGTGGGCATAACGCACATTACTAACATTGTAGTTGACGACGGATACGATGCTTCAAGCGCACCGTCTATCAGTATCGGTCTGTAATTCACAGCAAATACTTCAAACAGCAGGAACACTGCCATAACGACTACGTAAAATCCGCCGAGGATGAGAATGTCTCTGTCCACCTGGAAAAGGCTTTTTCTGCGGATGAGTTGCACGAGACTAAGTATAGCAAAGCCTGCGATAAAGCAAAGCGGAATGATGCTGAGAATGTCAGTGACACCGTATAACCACATATGTACGCCTGTGAGATTGTGGAATGCTTTGTTGAGCGTTGCCATTCCGACGGAAGAGCTTTCTGGTCCGACGGGTAGAACGTCAACCGTCATTACAAGCACTGTCCAAACTGCGAATGCCGCAAGAAGCCCTGCGACAAGAAGTAAAATCCTTTTGTTACCCTGATTCATTTGAAGGGTCCCCCTTTTAAGTATTCGGCTTACGCCTGAATACATTGTAAAGGGAGGATACAGAAAACGCAAGAAACGCCCCGTCACACTCGCGATGCTATCCGTGTCACGGCTTTTTTATGAGAAGCAGAACCTTGATTATCGTCAGAATGAATGTGAATACCGCCGCATACGGCTGAAGGGAAAGGATAAACAGCATCGTTCCTGTCATGGTGAGGATGAGGGATGTTCTGCTTTTATACTTCACCCAGAAGGCTTTCGTACAGTTTTGCAAGGCAAAGGTCATGATACCGTATATTGCGGTACAAAGGACGAAAACGTAGTAAAGGACAGTCATGTAAGACGCCGCGTTATGAAGGTTTAGTAAGGAAACGGAACGTATGATACCGTCTGCCTTTTCTGCGAAGAACGGGAGAAAAAGGAGTATAGTCACGCACAGGTCAAGGCAGGCGAATACCGTATCTCTAACGGCGCTTTCCTTATTCCTGCTGTCTTCCTCGGCAATGGTGATGACTTCCTCGCAAGACAGAAGTTCATCGACCGTTGTCGAAAAGAATTTGGCAATTGCCTTAAGAGAATCTATGCTCGGGTAACCTCTGCCCGACTCCCATTTTGAAACAGCAGTACGGGAAACGTACAGCGCTTCGGCAAGCTGTTCCTGAGTGAGGTTTCTGCTTTTCCTCAGTTTCTGTAATTTTTTACTGAATTCCATTGTGTGTGATCTTTCTTGCATACAATTACCTAATGTCCGTAACGTAAATTTCTTCTAACGAATCTGTAAATATGGGGAGGCATCCGTGAGACTATCATTTATTTTTTGGTGTACATACTACTGTTACTAAATTTTGGTAACTTTCGTCTCTGATACATTATTCTTTTGCAATTCTAAGATACTTATAGTCATCATTCGAATTGATAGGGTGTTTACTTCTGTAAAAACATATGAAATATGATGTATCCGTAACCCATCAACCGTTTACCTTGAATATGGAACCAAAACTATAAAAATACAGTTTTGACATTATTACTCTGAATTAAGTAGTGAATGATTACTAACTGATTCCTACCCCACTACCAATATGCACTTCGATACGCGGTGTTTTAGTATTTATTACACTGATCGATATATACGACGAAGTAGCTTTGTAGTGAGAATCTTAAATCATCGATTATAACAATGTATCAATTTTGATTGTTTTCTTTCACAATTACAACTATCGCATTTCAATGTGTCCCAAGAATGTTCTTGAGCGCAATTACACTTCCATTTCCATGACAATCTATGTTTCTGTTCAGTTCCCTGATTGTTGATATACGGATGTAGCGAAAAGTTTTTTTCAAAAGCTTCAATATTCGGGCATATTATATTTGTTCTTTTGACTGCAAAAATAATTTCATCAAATGCCTTGTTATATCGTGATTCAAGTAATACATTCCTAAAAGCATCTGCTACAACATCCGGAGGATTATGAAATGCTCCGCATCCAAATGCACCTAAGACAATTACTTCAACTTGATTTTCAATTGCAACTTCGAAAATATTACGTATTCTTCTTTCAAATAAATGCTGTAAATCTCCATTCGGCAAAATATATCCCAAACCATTAAAAAAAGGAGCAGCACAAGTAATCACATCAATGTAAAAAGGTTGATCATTATATTTTGCAACACCTACATAACTAAGACCAGGACGAAAGTCCGTCTCTTCTTTTAATACTATTACATTTGGCGAATATAACAACATATCTGAGCCGAGAAACATACTGTTAAACTGATTTTTATTCCAAATTAATTTATTGGTTGTGTAGTAGGGATATGCTTTTTTTGAAATGAGTGCGCTATAAAGATTACTTGATCTACAGATACTTTCCTCTTGCGCCTTTGCCCCCCTTAGTACTCCCCCGCCGGGTTCAACTGGATTTGCGAAATTTAATACTGCGGTATGTTTTCCACGCGTCGTCGCCTCTTTGGCGGATAACATTGTTAGGTTCTCTTGAAACTTTACAACCCCTGCTCTATTAGGAATACAATGACTACGGAAGTGTTCACTGTAAAGTACAGTATTATCAATCATCCGCTCAGTTTGGCGGCAAATGTCGCTATCGTTTTCAATATAGTGCATGAGCTCTAAAAAACCATTTTTTCTTCCAGAATCAGAAAAACGTTCTTTAAGTACCATATAAGTATCAATCGAAATATGCCAATTTTCATTGATACCTACAGTTTGATACATCTTTTCCATTGAAATCTGTTTTTGACTAATCATAAATATATAAGTACACAATACTCCTGCAAACCCACCATCGGTTTCTATCATGATTGGCACATTGTATTGTCCTCCTATCTTTGTTGCGTAATTTTCAAGGGAAGCAAACAATAACCGTGTCGTATATCTGTTATATGCAAATACGGAGATCTGGAAAAATTGTTCATCGCTATATAATATCTTGAACTCAAAACCGTCATATTTATAGACAGAATCTCTATCTATTGGCTCATTAACCCTTTTTCTTACCCCAGCTGAAGAAATTTCAAGTATAGTAACAAATAAATCTGACATAGAATACTCTCCTTACTGATCATTTACTGTTTTGACAATAGTTTAATAATCATGCTTTATTTCAAAAATATCACTGTCGCCTTCTCTTGGAAATACGCTCCACATCTGCCATTATTAAAGCTTTCCGAAGTACGTCAATGTCTCTTTGATTACTTTTTCATTACTCTAACATTTATTAGCTTATAAATATCAAACTTCATATAATCACACTCCAATTTCTGACATAGTAGAACATAACTTTAACGTGACAGCGTTTTCACAAACTAATGATGTCGTACGATGATCCGCTGTGTATTGAGAAATTTTTTCATTTTTACACTGATACCTATAGTCATCATTCGAATTCATGGGGGGGACTTCGATAAAAATATATAAAATAATACATCCGTAACCCAGTAGCTGTTTCTATCAGCATCGGAATTTCATATTTTACATTTACTACATCACTACAGAAAACTCTAAATTTGATATCATTCTAGCAGTTTACTGAATTACTGTCCATTTTCGTATTGATAATTACTTCAATTTTCAATGATTAAATTTCAATTACAGCAATAAAACTGTAATAAAATCGGCTTCCTTTTGAAAAACGAAAAAACTTATCAATCGGTATACTCGTGATAACTGCGGTAACTGATTTTGAACGTTCCTTGCAAACCAAACGGATCCTGACATATGAAGGATTCATCGCTGCCATCGTACCTCGTATATTCATCCAGATCTGTGAGCTTGTCGTTTTCCGCAACTGCGTTTTCGCAGATTACGGATTCAAATGTCCATTGTACCAGACTTTCTTCTCCTCCACCGTCGTCGAAAAAACTGTGTGCTGACCATTCGTATATGTACTCCATCTTGTCCTCGTAGAAATACCAGTTTCCCTTTGAGTAGATAATCTCACTGAATAACTTAGCAGAAATGTAATGTACGATAAGTTCTGCGCTTTCTTTGTTCGCGCTGAACCGTTTTACAAAAGATGATACTGCATTAAGCAGATCCTGTTCTCGGCGGATCACTGTTTTGGCGTCCGACTTTTTTTGCAGATTTTCCTCAAGCTCTTTACGTTTTCTGTATTTTGCAGTGATTTCATCTGCAATTTGCTTTACTTCGGGAAGTGCATTGTTTCCAACAACAAGCCTTTCTAATTTAGTACATGAAGAAAAAATATCCATTCCAATACTGTGTACACTGTCCGGAATTGTTACTTTTTTCAGATTTTCGCAGTAAGAGAAAGCATAGTCACCGATCGACGTAACGCTTTTGGGTACTATGATCTCAGTGATACAGTCATGTTTGAAGTTGATACCGGTATCACAGAATGCGTCTGCAGCGATTTTCTTTACGCCACGTGGAATCGTAACAACCGTGTTATTTCCGCAATATGAATAGAGAGTATGATCTATCACAACAAAGCCGGCTTTGTCTGCCATACTGTCGCAATGTTTAAAAGCATTTCCCTCAATGGTGATAGTCTTTGAGTTCATTTTTAGTTTTTTTAAACTGCTGCACCAATTAAAAGCACCGTTTTCTATCCGTTCGCAGGAAGATGGGATTCGGATACGTTCAAGCTTTTTGCAATTCCAGAAGGCCTCTTTTTCGATTACTTTGATCTGCTTGGGCAGGACCACGCTTTCAAGCATAACGCAGTTGAAAAAGAGCCTTTCGGGAATTTTGGTCATTTCGGGATCAAGTTGCATGTTGCACATAATGTCAGTACCGGCGGTGACAAGCTTCGAGCAACCGTAGAATGCCTGATCTCTCACTGATCTAAGTGAGGAGGGAATATTGATATATTCTAAATTTACACAGTCGCCAAAGCTTCCTGAACCGATGATCTCAAGACTTTTCGGGAGCAGGACACGTTTGATATTGCTTTTTTTAAAGGCATCGTTACCGATTTTGGTAACGCCTTCGGGAATATTTATATTGTCGGCATTTCCGTTGTACTTTACTACCACACCGTCAACAATTTCCATATCAAGAACGATATTTTCTTTTTTTATATCTTCCATGTACAAACTATCCTCCATTAGAAGTAAAATTTTAACAAGAAATTTACAGTATCTTTTTAAGTACGATCATCTTTTGTAAATGCCAAAATACGAACTGTTTCAGGTATCAATTCCGTAAAAATAAAGTGTTTTTGTGTCCGAATCGTAAATTGCCATCGTAAAATTCATTGAATAACGATCGAATATTATGGAGGAATCTTTTTCATCCGTACTTTCTCGGTGTCTGTCTTTGAAAAAGTAGTAACCGTTGTAAACGTCAGGTAACAAAGGACAGCCGTATTTATCTTCTATGAAAGGAGCCCAGGATTCTCCGCTATCTAATTTTCCACCATAAACAATAACTTTCAGTGTTTGGGGCAAAGGAAGATTATGCCATTCGGGATTTTCTCTTATCAAATCATAAAACGAATCATCGGAAAAGGATACTTTTGCATATGCTTCTCCGTCTCCGTGGAAACCGCCGTGGTTATCTGTGTACGTCTCAATTATTCCATCGCCAACAGATACACCCAAATGATTGGAAATGATCTTCTCAGGAGGCGTGGGTTCTTCACATGCTGTTAAAGATCCTAACAGTATACACGTAATTATAGATACTATAATTCTTTTCATTCCGACCTCCAAAATATTTTATTTAAATATTTCTTTCCAAAGCGCACACGACCTCGCAATGCTTTGTATGAGGGAACATATCAACGGGAGTGATAGCTGTAACCTTGTACCCTTTTTTTATGATGAAGCGCAGATCTCTCTCAAGGGTCTCAGGATTGCAGGAAACGTATACGATACGTTCAGGCTTGCCGATTCCAAGAGCGTCAATGAATTTTTTGGTGCTACCCGCACGGGGAGGATCCATGAATACAACGTCGTATCTCTCACCTTTTGCTACCTGCTCAGCAATGAAGTCTCCTGCGTCCCCGCAGTAGAATGACACGTTATCGGCTCTGTTCAGCTTGGCGTTTGCCTTTGCATCCTTTACTGCGTCCGCGTTCAGTTCAACACCGACAACCTGTCCCGCAGTCTTTGCCGCCACAAGACCGATTGTACCTATGCCGCAATATGCATCAAGCACTCTTGTTTCGGGTGTGAGAGCGGCGTATTCGATAGCAAGGGAGTAAAGTTTTTCCGTCTGTATGGGGTTAATCTGGTAGAATGACTTAGGTGAAATTCGGAAAACGCATCCGCAAAGAGTATCCTCTATATATCCGTTACCGTACAGTACTTCCTCCTGTTCGCCGAGGAAAAGTCCTGACTTTGATCTGTTAACGTTCATGACCACTGTGGTGATCTCGGGATGACGGCGTACAAGCTCATTTACAAAGCTTCTTTTGGATCGGAAGTTGGTATTAGCTACAACAAGTACCACCATCACCTCTCCGCTTGTAAAGCCGCGCTTTACTAGAACGTGGCGCAGCAGCCCCGTGCCGCTTATTTCATCATATACGGTAAGCTTGAATCCTGGGAGCATTTTTCTGATGTCAACGATAATGCGGTCGGCGCACTCGTCCTCCGTCAAGCAACTGTCGAGAGCGACGATATTACCGGTTTTCGACTGATAAACGCCTGAGATTATCTTGCCTCCGCGGGTCTTGCCGAAAGCCGCTTGTACCTTGTTTCGGTAGTGATACGGCTCATCCATACCTACGATGGTAGACACGCGGCAGAATTTTTTTAGCATTATCTCGCACCGCGCCTGCTTCCACGCAAGCTGACGGGGATAGTCCATATTTGACAGCTGACACGCGCCGCACTTCTTTGCGACGGGACAGAGTGATTTTGTGTTTTCCATAGGTTTTTCCTTTTTGCTAAATGTAGAATTAGGGGGTCACTGTATCCTCTTGTACCACGTCGGTACGGGATTTCTCATATTGTCGTACCACATGAGTACTTCCGACGCCTGGTTTACCATAACGTCTACCTCCGCCTCGCCGAAGGGAATCGCCCAATACAGAGACGAGAGGGTATTACTTGCAATATACAGAGCAAGCAGTTTCCAAAATTCCAACGGTACGTTATTATTGAAGTATCCGTTTACCATGCCTGTGGCAAAGTGAGGGGATGATTGAGCGCACCAAACGATGCGGTTGAATTCCTCCCACGGGTCGCCGAAGTCGCTTCGGTTGAAGTCGATGACTGTCAGTTTTCCGTCACGGTCTATCATCATGTTTCCGATGTGATAGTCGCCGTGCTGATACACCTGTGGTCTGTCTTTGAGCAGGTGGCGGTTTTCGTTTATGTAGTCGATGAATGCCTGACCGTTCTCGTATTTCAGAGGACATTCACCGTAGGTCTTTATCTTTCTGTCTATCTTGCGGTTAAAACGTGTTTCCCAGTCTTCTGCAGTTGCAGGCGCGGGTATGGAGTGGATCTTACGAAGAATACGACCCGCTTCAACACCGTATGCATACTGCTCGGAATCGGAATAACACGGCATGACCTCTTCAGCATCCTCGCCGTCGATCCAGCTTTGGATAGAATAAACACCATCCTCGAGAGTGCCGAATTCAACAGGCTTACACATAGGTACACCCAAGGATACCACTTGCTTCATAAAGTTAAATTCAGCAAGCTTTGTGTCATGTAGTGAAATGTCAGATATACGCAGCAGATACTTCGTGCCACACTCGTCGGTAACACAGTATTTTTTATCGCTTGACCAACCTTTGGTGATGGGTTCTTTAGTTATAAAATTCATCGGTTTCTCCTATCAAATATCATTGTTTCTTTCATTTTGCTTTCGGGAAGTTCACCAAGTGAGTGAACCACCGCAAGAAAAACCATTCCGTTTGAGCAGTACCAAGAATTGCCCCCCAATAGTCGCATACGGGATAGATGTCAGCACCCTTAATTCCGCTTTCTTCAAAAAGTTCACGTCTTGCACATTCAATCGGAGTTTCACCATCCTCAATTGAGCAGAACTATCGCAGTTGTAAGCTGACAAGCGAACATCGGAGAGCTTTTTATAATCATACACCTGTTCACATTTTTTCCATTCTTTTCTCTATATAAATTAATCGGATAAATCCAAAATCTCTCCAAGGTACGAGTATGGAACAAAGGCTCCGGTATCATACAGTTCTTTGATTTTTTCTGCACTTGCGTACATTTTATCGCATGTTTCACCCTCTTGGAGAATTACATCATCTAAATTGAAATCTTGCTTGAACAGCCAAACGTCAACAAAATTATCCCTACGCTTGAAGTTGAGTACACATTTTCCGCGAGCCGGATCTACAGTCAATCCGGTTTCTTCCTTTACTTCACGCATAGCTGCGGTTAAACTATCATCTCCTGCAAGAGCCGAACCACCGGTTGATTCCCACATGTTCGGGAAGCCTTTATTTGGTGAACGCTTGGTCAAAAGAAATTCGCCATTACTGTTCTGTAGCCACACATGAACGACCAAATGATATTCGCCGTCCTCTAAGATATCACCTCTGCGATGAAGCTTTCCCGTGAGAGTATGGTTTTCATCATAGACATCCCACATTTCACCGGCGTTGCTTTGAATATTGAGCCACCCTTGGACGTGCTTAAAAAGCTCTTTATACAAATCCGGATAGGTAAGCTCTTCCGGCATATACTCAAAAAGTTCGATCTCCACCATTTCGCTTTCAATAGGAATACTGTTAAATTTCTTTACATCTGCATAGTAAAGCATCCCATAAAACTTATCATCACAGCAAGCAAGGATCGGGGTCATGTCAAACTCGGATGCACCCGTTTCTTCCCATAATTCACGTTTTGCGGCTTCATCTATGGTTTCTCCGTGTTCTTTATGACCTCCGGGCATTTCCCATGTAGTGCGCTGCTTATGACGGCAGAACACCCACTTGTCTTGATAGCGAGTAGCAATCACTGCAATTTGAAGTTTATCGTCCGATATTTCATTCGGTTTATAAAAAGTAAAACTTGTCATAGTTCACTCATGTCAATTTCGTCTCCCTTTCATTGGGGGACAGAAATTATTTCAACCTCACTGTTATAAAACTGCTCTTGAAATCTTATCGCATTCGCGATCTCTTCTACAGTATAGGTGATTCCTTCGGGGGCGGCGACGAGCTTGTCTTCCTCGTCATCCTGCCTGTGAACGATAGCTATGATCCTCGCGGTGTATTTTTCCACAGGAACATCCACGCCAAGAAGATAAACGTCAAGCTCTTCGCCGTCTCCGCCCGGGACACCCGGAATATATCCGTAATTTATGGGATAGATAATATCATCGTGCTTCGGGTGAACACATCCGATGGGACGGTCCATTATAATTTCTACAGTGCGCCCGAGGAAATACCTGACCTGCGCTTTTCTTTCGTCAAAGGTGGATGGCCTTGATAGAGGATCATATTTGTGAGTCATATTTTACCTCTCACTTTTTTGCGAATTTTCTGTCCGCACGACCGTTGAATCTCTTTATAACCTCGATCTCACGGGGATCGTAGGGTCTGAGGTTGGGACGGAAAAGGTCGTGCTGCCACTTGGTAAAGTCGTAGCGGTCGCCCTTGCCCTCGTCAAACTGCTCCCAAAGAGCATCCCACGGCTCGTGAGTCTGTGTTTTGCCAACAACGAATCCCCAACAGTAGTTTGCTACCTTTGTATGATAGAGCAGGGGATAGATGCTTTCAACGTCGTTATGGTTGATTCTGTGGAGCCACTCAGTAAGGAAGATGGGACGGTTATGTATAGACAGCTTGTCAAGTCCCTCTGCAAACCATGTGTAGCCTGAGTATGAGTGATAGCTGATAACGTCGGACAGCTCAAGTGCAACCTGCTCGGACGGTGTGAAAGGGATACCCTCGTCAGAGCCGCCCCAAACGTCAGCACAAAGAGGCTGAGGCACGTCCTCTGCACGAACAAGGTCGAAAAGCTCGTGAAGGATCGGGATAGAACTGTCACCGATTGTGATACCGGGCTCGTTCCAAATGTTGAAGCAGAAGACTCTGTCGTCATTCTTGTACTTTTTTACGGTCCACATTACCATTTCGATGAACTTGTCGCGTGTCTCGGGATATTCCATGTAGTGCTTCGGTGTCTTTGCCTTTTCCTCGTCAGAGAGAGGGAAGCGACCCTGATGGTAGCCGAGAGCATACGCCTGCTCCCCCATCTTCTTGGGAACGAAAACGTCTCCGCGGGGAAGATCCTCCTCGTGACCGAGAACTATCATTACCTTCTGACCGTACTTTCCGCAGAGATCTATGTAACGGTCAAATATCTCCATGTATGACTCAGGCTCCGCGTAATATACGTCAAAATTTGCCCAGATACGCACGGTGTTGAAGCCTATCTCCCGGCAAAGAGCAAGCTCGCGCTCGGCGGTGGCAAGCTTTTCCTCATGCTTATAGTTCTGGAACATATCAAGACGGTTTGCGCAGTCGCTACCGATAAAGTTACAACCTCTCAGCCACTCAAGCTTAGAGTACCATTCGTTTGCTTCTTCTACTGTCCACTTGCGTTTCATAATATTATCTCCGTTTGTTAGGTTTAATTATCGTAGTAGTGAAAGATTTCACTGTAAAATTCTTTTTCTGTGCTTTCGTTGATTTCATAAGCAATTGACATTAAAATAAATGGTTGCTCAAAACCAAGCTCGCCAAAATTGTTTACTATCGTCCAACGAAGTTCACAACATAGCTTTCCGAATTCGTGTATGTTAAATATTGATAAGTCATATATCTTATGTAACTCTCTTACGATTTTTCTTCCAAATACATCAAGGTCTAAATCATTGAGATTGTTCTCTAAATAAGTGGAAATAAGTCCCGCCGTATTTTTGTAGTTATTTGTATTATATTCGAGTTCCATAAGATATTCGTTTTGCGGATTTTCTAAAAATAGTGAATGAAGAAGGATTTCATAGTCATGCTGCGTTTTTAGACCTGTATTCCACAAAAAATACTCTGCTAACAATTCTTCCATTGTGGTTTACCTCAGCTTTTTTATATATCTCACGTCGCAGGCGAAGTGCTCGTCTCCGAGTAATATTTTGTCCGTACGTACAAATCCGTTCTTTTCGTAAAACCGACCGGCTCTTGTCATATTGGGCAGAGTCTCAAGGTAACATTTTTCGTAAAGCCCAACTGCGAACTCAAGAGCGGCATCAAGCAGCATCTGCGCGCATCCCGTGCCTCGTGCCTCGGGGAGGCAGTACATCTTTTGCAGCTCGCAAACGTGAGGAAAGCGTGGAATCTCTCCTATTCCTACGCCGCCGACCACATTTCCGTTTTCGTCTTCTGCAACGAAATAGCATCTGCTGTCCTTTGCATATACTTCTGAAAATCTGCCAAGGTCCGGGTCAGCCCAAGCGGTGCCCTCGTGATCTCCTCCGTACTCAATAAGACAAGAGCGGATTATGCTTTCGATCTTCCCGTTGTCGGAGGGGAGTATCTTTCGTATTGTGTAAGTCAAAGTGGTCGTCCTTTCATGTAAGTAATCATCAAAAAAACATGCTGTAAAGATACTCTGCGTCTTCGATCATTTTGTCCCGGATTTTTCGTACCCTCTCGGTGGAACAGCCTTTAAGATAATTGTGCCAGTGTATAAACGAGGTATTAAGATTTGCCAAGCTCATTTGAATTGATATATCATCATAGTTTGCGTCACCCGGAGAAAAACGGCAGTACGTTTTCAAAGCTTTTTCTTTGCTTATTTCAAAGCCATCGGCAGATAATCTGCTCAGGAAAAAGGATATGTCTCCCGACCCGTGACCGCAATGAACGTTTTGCCAGTCGCAAACGATTATATTCCCACCGTCGTCCTGCAGTAAGTTATCAAAATGAAAATCACCGTGACAGCACGTTTTCTTTGAAGTATAGGCTTTTTTGTTGATCGTGTTTATGTGCTCGCCTATTTTGATGAGGTCTCGTTCTGAAAATACGTTGCCGTGCTCTCTGATAACGTCACACCAACCGCTCAAATATTGATCGATCTCATCTTCTGTAAGCTGTAATGCACACGTGTCCGTCTCGGGCGAAAATTCCGGTGGCTGCATGCAGTGAATCTGTGCCAACACTTCAAATACTTTTTCTAACGTAGCGTCATTCAACTCGTGTCTGTCAATAGGATGATATTTTTCCATTAGTATCAGGATCTCATCATCCGTCTTGCTTAAGTGATGAACTTTAGGAAGAAAAGAGTAACTGTGGGACGCGTAAGACGAATAAAACTGCGATTCACGCAGATACGAATCCCAATCGTCATCAGACTGCACTAAATTACGCTTGATATGCTTGGCTATATGTACGTGGTCGAGTTCATATACGCTTGCCCCGCTCTTACCGACCGTAATCGTTTCCGTTATATGTTCGTCAATGTATTTTTCAAAATCGTTTAAATACACTTTTTATACTCTCCTTATATCATTCCTTGTTGCGATATGATATAAATTCCCGTGTCACGTCACGAGGGGACCTATCGCATTGAAGATATATCGAAAATTTCGTTTTGTTTGTGATTTTTATGTTGGGGATCCACTACAAGAGCTTGACAAATTTGAAGTTATTTCGCCGTGAAGATATTTAACTCTCCCAACGAAACAAGACATTCTTCTAAATCTCCATATAATAACTTCATTTCATCATCATGCAAAATAAGCTTGTCACCATTTGAATTAAGCTTCGCATTGAACAATTTTTTAATCAGCGAAATCTGTTTTGAATCTAAATCATAATACTCACGCCATTCATCCATAGCGTCATTATAAGAAAGTAATTGAGTGCGAATTATATGACCGCCATTTTCGACAATAAAATCAAAAGAATGCACACTATTCAGCTTATCCCAAGTCCCCCAGAAAGCTGCTGTAATAACAGGTTTTACAACACCATCGACATCGTCTAATACATATTGTAGGGCTTCATTTTTGGCAATTTCAATTATTTCTTTAGGTGCACCATCAAAAAAGGACAATGCATCTATATTCCAATCCACTTTATCAATATCTTGAAATACAGCAATAATGTATTCATTGTGAAAAGTGATGGTGGCTCTGCAACCTTGAGAGTTATTCATACAGTAATTTATACCATCCCACGAATGTTCGTAGTTCAAGTCAGGATACATGCCTACAGCAACGGCATGAGTTACTGCTGCTTGAATACATCCCTCGTATAACTGTTTGGGATTTATGCTTATTTCCATCATGATTTTTATTCTCCGTTAAATTCAAATTTACCGTTTAGAATTATCTTGTTTTTTATCAATAAAGGTTATTAGTATTTCTTGTCTTTGCTGTTGTTATAGATGCAATTAACTTTCTTCTTATTGTACCGCAAGCCAGTTCTTATATAGTTTTATCATTCATTGAAGATATATCGTATCCTTTAGGATATATCGCGAATTCCGTCGCGGATTATATCGCCGGTTCGTCTCGGGTGAGACGAACAACTGTCTCGAGTGTTGTTTCTTTGGGTAGGGAGTCTACTAAAGTGTTTGATATATTGGAATTTGGCTAATCTCTATGAAGTCAATTTCTATTCTGTAATTCTCCATCTCATAGATTTAGCAATTGCATATGAACCTTTTTTCACTTCTTCCATATTGATATAAACATCATCCGACCAAATAATCCAATTATGGTCATCAAACATAATAGTAGTATCTGTCATGTCCCATTGATTATCTTTAATTTGCCACTCTAAAAGGTTCTCGAATTCCAATTCCACAACAGCATCATAGATACTGGTGACAAGAATTTTAACAACTAACTTTGTTTGCTCAGGATTAAAAGAATGTCCGTGCTCTATCTTTGATATTCCATTATTTACATACTGGACACCGATGATATACCCATCGTGCAGCGAGTTGACCTTCTCTAGA
>JAZUBZ010000062.1:0-3508 GCA_045638805.1 Eubacteriales bacterium | reverse complement strand
CCGAGGGAAGCGAAGCAACCATTGAGGTGGAAGGGCCGCGCAGGTGGGGGCTATCACTCAGAAAGAAAGCTCAATTCAACCGTCCAGGGATATAAACTACGGGACTTCCCCTAAAGGAAGCCCCGTAATATTATTCGAGCTCGTTTGTCGTAATGTAATCTACACCCCAGCTTATAAGCTTTTCAGCCTCTGTGGGATCGTCACAGGTCCATGCTCCCACTTCAATTCCATTGATATGGAGCCGTTCAACGTGTGGCATCCAGAAACACTTGCGGTGAATATCCAGACCGATATTATGCTCAACAAGCTGATCTATAAGCTCAAGACGAAAATCTTCTTCGGAGAGGAACATGATCTTATTTTCAGGCAGGATCTCTCTGAGAAGCACGCAGTTTTCCCATGAGAACGAAATGAATACAGTCTCGCTGAGATATCCGACTGAATCGATCTTACCTACGAGAGACTGAAGTTCTTCCTTGGTGTGGCTGTCCTTAAGCTCAAGGAAAGGTATCTTTTCGTATTCCTTGCAGATTCTTATGTAATCCTCAACACGAGGGATCTTATATTCTACGTCATAGGTGCCGTCGTTACCGGGAAGGCGGATCTTTTGGATCTCTTCCCACGTTGTTTCTCTGATAGTAACAACTGTTTCCCCGTTGGTAGCAGCATCTGTGTCACCGTTGTGGATCATTACAAATTCGCCGTCAGCGGTGATTCTTGTGTCAGCTTCGATGCCATAATAGCTTTTCTTACCTGCGGCAATAAACGCTTCGGCAGTATTTTCTCTGGTATCAAGCCAATAACCCTTGTGAGCGATCATTTTGACGTTGCGCTCGGTTGGTAGGCAGGCAAGCATTTTTGCTGCCGCTATTCTTACCGTGTTACCGTAAGGATCAAAGTTGCCGTTTCCGTCTCCGTTGATGATGCCTGCGGCGATACATCTTTCGACGTATGGAAGTGCCCAATCGTCTACAGTATCAATATCCTTGATGTCGGCCATATTGTCTGTGGGAGCCTTAAGATTCATGTAATCAATGTAGGTCACGAAGAATTTTGCCGCTTCCTGTCTCGTAACGTTATTCTTAGGCTTGAAGTGAAGTTCATCACCCAGCATAACTCCTGACGTTATCTTCGTCAAGTATGCCCATTCTACCGCATTGTATGCCCATGTGCTGATATCGGCGGCATCGACAAAATGTTCGTTCAGGGACGCATCAGTTCCCCTCACGCTTGAACCTGACAATCTGTAAAGGGTAACAACAAGCTGCTCACGAGTGAGGATTCCGTCTGAGCCGAAGGTTGTATCGGCAATACCCTGCATTATCCCATTAGTATATACGTTCTCTACGTATTCGTTTGCCCATTCGGGAATATCATCGAATGGGTGCGCTGCAGATACGCCGATAACGGTCATCCCGAGAAGACCGATGATCATAGAAATCGCCATTAATGTGCTGAATATACGGTTAAACATAATTCCTCCGTATGCATTAAAATAATATCGTTACTTCATATTAACACACATAAACTCAAAAGTCAACCCGGATGTTTTAAGTTCATATTTCACTTAACAAAATCTGTGGAGCAACGCAGAAAATGGCAGTGGGGTGAACAAGCCCATTTTTTTGCGTTTAACCTCATGCGGATATTTTTGCCGAATTTTTGACGCATTGGCAAATCTTTTCTGTGTTAATTCCTGCCGCAAATTGGAATTTATTTGTCTCTAATTACGTTCATATATCATTCGCTGTTCTGTATTCGTGGTACCAAGCATGATTTCTGCATCGGTTCCGTCAAAGATAAAACCATACCTCTCATAGAAACGGATTGCCTTCTTATTGGATTTAAGTACCCAAACAGCAATCTTCTTGTAATCGGAAAGATTCTCTAACGCAGCATTCATAAGAGCATATCCGACTTTTAATCCATGGTATTCTTCAAGCACATAAATTGCATATACTTCACCGTGTTCAGGTAGAGTAGCATCACGGTATGCACCATACCCCACAAATCCGATGACTTTATCTCCATCTTTTGCAACCAGTATATTTTTACGCCATTTCTGCGCTGCCTTTATGCATTTTTCAAGAGTGATACTTTTCATATACTCTGAATCGACTAAATTTGTATATGTTTCATGCCAAGATTTATAGTGTACATAGGCTTTGCCGTTAATTTCTTCTTCGCTTTCAATTTCTTTAATAAAGTATTTACGCATGGATAGCACCTCCGTCAAATTCTTATTTACCTAGCAAATATCACACCGCGTCATTGATACCCCTTCCCTCTTTTCTTTGACTATGCCGTGCAGGTTTTCGCGCGATTATTGTTATTTAATATCCGCTTTCCCGTTTTTCTTCGAAACTTTTACAAGAACGGGGATGAGGGCAAACATCAATAGCGAGAAGAGCGCACCTGCAAGAAAGATTTCGGGTGCGGGAATATACTGCGTCGTCATCACGTCGGCAGATTCCGGATCGGGAAGCGGAATGTTCATCCGGGCATTGATGCCGTTTCCGATCATAGGACCTGCAATCATGGGAATCAGCACGCTGAACACCATTCGAACACCCTGCAGTTTACCGACAACGCCCTCGGGGGTGTAGTCTCTTACAAGTGAACCGCATAGAGCCGAGATCAGAATATATCCCGCGATCATGACAAAGCCCGCGATGCCAAATGTAATCAGTGTCGCAGTTTTATCCATCCCCTTTGCTAAGTACATTCCAAACAGTCCTGCCGCAAATATCGCTGATGCAAAATAAAGCATGGTATTTTTGTTTTTTCTGTCGGAAAGTCTTGTCAGATAGAGATTGACTGCCGCTCCGAGTATGATCGCGGCGCCGAATACAACGCTGTATTCCACCACAGAAAATCCGAGGTAAGTCTTCATATAGATGATAAGATACGGCATAAAGATCTGACATGCGATCCCGTATATAAGTACAAGACAAAGGGTCAGATAAAGAGACGAATTTTCTTTTATCACCTTGGGTTTAAATCCGTAAAGGATATCACCGAATTTACCGCTTTTTTGAAGTGCGGAACTATCCTTCAGCTTGATGATACCGTACACACCGCATATTGAAATAACGA
Source organism: Eubacteriales bacterium (assembly GCA_045638805.1). Lineage (GTDB taxonomy): Bacteria > Bacillota > Clostridia > Oscillospirales > CAG-272 > RUG11130. The sequence goes on along the minus strand of JAZUBZ010000062.1, from coordinate 412 downwards.
TTCCAAGCGAGAGGAACATCATTGAATATCCGATCATCTCCACGATGATGCCGAATCCGCCCGCAACGATGAGCATCGCCGCAAGGGGCAAAATAGAAAGAACTCCTTCCACCTTTCCGCGGAATGAACTTTCAGTATTATCGGTCACCCAAGCATTAAAGCATGCGTCGTTCGCTGTGGAACCGAAGAGCGTCATCACGCAATCCCCCGCCACAACGGCTGTTAAGGTGATCATAACGGCCTTGTCGAATCCGCATCCGAGAAGCTTTTCGGTAAGCTCCGGGGATAAAAATCCAAACAGTGCCACGGTAATACCCCAGATCGTATACCCCCATGAGATAATGCTTCTGCGGTTTCCGATCTTGTCGGAGAGCGTTCCCGCCACAAGCGTGGTAAGTGTTGCCGCAATACC
>JAZUBZ010000061.1:0-3580 GCA_045638805.1 Eubacteriales bacterium | reverse complement strand
GTGTGCTTATCCTATGCTTACCGGATGCACATACGAAGTGATTCATGAAAAGAACGGTGTACCTACTGAGGTGAAGATTATTGCGTCTGATGGGAAGATCGGGAAGCTTGTAGGAGGTAAGAACGAAGCGGTCGATTTTGCAGTCATTCCCTTTGATAATACCGTCAGTGTACCCGTTAAGCTGTGTGACAGCTTTGAAAGAGTAGAGCTTCCGAGCAATGCAGAGCAGATCTGCGAGACCACGCTCTTTGCCGCAGACAATGATGCCTTCGAAGCAAGAGAAAGACGCCGCGCAGGCGAGACCACGATACCCGAGGTGAAGGCTGCAAGAGACGCTTTCTTTGCTCAGTCAAGATACAAGATGCGCGGATGTGAATCATCATTTGCATTTGACGGAAATGAGGACACCTTCTTCGGCGCAAGCATAACTCCACACGGATCGATACTTGCCTTTAACGGCGGATGCCTCAGAGTTGACTTTGGAGCAGAGTATGATGCTGATGAGGTCGTGATCGAATATTTCGATATCGAAAGCGACAATTATCCGGATGAATTTATACGTATGACTCCTGCGTACAGAGCAGAGTATTCTACAGATCTTGGCATCTGGCATGACTCTCACCTTTCCGAGATCGCAAATGTACGCCGTGAAGAGCGCGAGATGAACAGAAGAAGCGTACATAATATTGCGCAGATAAGCGGAACTCGTAAGAGAGTAACGTACCCCGTGAACGGTAAGATCAGATACTTCAGAGCCGCGGGACGCCATTCATATATGTTCAAGATCGCACTTGTAAAGGATGGAAAAGAGATCGCACTTGACGGAGCTAAGGCATCTAACCTCATTCCTTCATACAGAGACAGAGGAGCCGTTGGTTACAGAAGTGCAGAGGTCATGATCCCCGCTGACGTGAAGGATAACATGTTTATAGCAGTAGCACTTGAAGGTGTACACGGAGTTGAAGGTGCATACGTAACCGGTGAGGTTGATGGTAAGCTTTACGGATGCCCCGACAGAGCATCTTCATATCTTGTAAATCCTTGGGAATGTGCGGCCAGAAAAACTGACGGATATTTCACGTATTATCTCCCTGTTGCAGAAGAGATGCGTGGTAAGAAGGTAAAGCTTCACATTATGGAAATGGATGAAAAGTGTGAGAACGTACCTGCATATGCATATCTTTGCGAGTCGAATGACGAGCGAGAGGGAACCGTAATTGCTTTTTAATCGTTAAATAAACTTAATACGTATCATTCAAAATAAGGAGTGAAAATATGAAACGTGTATACGATTTTTTGAAAAAGGCAGAAACCTATTATCTTGCAACGGTAGAGGGCGATCATCCGAGAGTACGTCCTTTTGGAACGATCAACGAATTTGAAGGAAAGCTATATATTCAAACGGGTAAGATCAAGCCCGTCAGCCATCAGCTTGAAGTAAATCCCAAGGCCGAGATCTGCGCATTCTGCGGCGGTGAATGGATTCGTATTGCTTGTGAGCTTGTAGAGGACGACCGCCTTGAAGCAAAGAAGTCCATGCTTGATGCATATCCCAATCTTCGCGGAATGTACGATGAGAACGATGGTAACACACAAGTTCTTTATATGCAGAACGCTACTGCTACCTTCTGTGCCTTTGGCAAAGCTCCCGAGGTTGTTGAGTTTTAAGATGATAAAAAAGCTGCATGACCTTATACGCTTTGAGAGGTGAACGAGGGAATGGATAAGCAAGCACTGTATGAGCTGCTTCGCCGGATTCCTTACGGTAAAGTTGTGACGTATGGAACGTTAGCGAAAATGCTTGGGAACAAGGCGTGGTCTCGTGCGGTTGGAAACGCGCTTCATGCCAATCCCGATGGTGAGAAGTATCCCTGTTATAAAGTAGTAAACAGCAGGGGAGAGCTGAGCCATGCATACGCTTTCGGTGGTATTGACGAACAGAAGCGCCGTTTACTTCGAGAAGGTGTTGTTATTGAAAACGGCAAAGTCGACTTAAAACTATATGGATATATGGTAGATGAAAATGATTAGAGAACTAATGCATGACCCTATCTTCTTAGCGGGGAAATAGAGGTCGCGAGGTAGGTTAGGAAAGGAATTTTCTATGATTTTTAACAATGTAATCAATCATTTGATGCTTTGGTGCAGGAATAAAGCCAAAGCATATGAAACTGTATATGAAAATAGTGGTGGTATTGCGTATATTGGTTTTAGGATTGCATATGAATTGGATTTTAAGCTGTCAACATTGATCGACAAACCGTTTGGAAGCATAGACGAGCTTAAAGAAGAAATTTTAAATTTCATAGATGTACATTATGAATATTGCATTTTGAATCCACCTAATAATGTTGCAGTACATATTATCGAGAAAACGAATAGAGAATTTTGCGAATATTTAGCAGAGATTACATCAAAATATGACGATCTTTCTCCTGCAGACATTCCGTATTTTCGTATAATTGTTGGCGATGAAGCGGAAGAACTGAGTAATAAGTTCCGTACAGTCTGGGCATATGTCAATACATCGTGTTGGTTTCCGCTTATAAGAGAAGATCTTACCGAAATACCGAATAAATTTTTTATAATGCTTGATTATCTTAAACCGTATATGAAGCAACTTGAGCAGATAATAGGATTGCCTCAAACACACATCTACAATTACGGTGAAATTGCTTTTCATCCCGAACATTGTGTTGAAACTGTTGAGATGTCTGAATACGGCGGAATTGAAACCATTTATACCGACAAAAACTTTACATGGGCAATATATTTTTCACATGAAGATACCGTTGCGTTTGCCGGCTCGATTGTTCCTAAAGTAAAGGAATTGTTGGCGGCAGAAAAAGAGCATTGGGATAAATTTGAATGGCATTTCGATTGAAAGGGAACACGAATGATAAAGGAACTAATGCACGATCCTATCTTCTTAGCGGGGAAGTCACAGGATGCGACAAAGGATGATGTGCAGGTCGCTGAGGACCTGCTTAATACGCTGAAGGCTCACAGCGAGGACTGTGTCGGTATGGCGGCGAATATGATCGGGGTAAAAAAACGCATAATCGCTTTCCTCGACGAAAGCGGACGAGTGCCCACCTACTCTGTGATGCTTAATCCGGAAATTATCAAAAAGGACGGCGCGTACGATACCGAGGAAGGCTGTCTGTCTCTTCTCGGCGGTCCCCGTCCGTGTAAGCGCTATAAATCCATCAAGGTCAAATATCAGACCGTGGAGATGCAGACTCGCATAAAGACGTACACAGGATGGACAGCACAGATAATCCAACACGAGGTTGATCATTGCAACGGCGTGCTGATATGAGAGAAATAATATAAAAAAGCCTTTTTAATTATTACGGATATGAAACGGAGGTGTTTTATCGTGAAGCTTTACTTATCCCGTCACGGAGAGACTGATATAAACGCGCTTGACAGAGTATGCGGACTTACTGAGGCAATGCTTACAGAAAAGGGAAGAAGCCAGGCGAAGGCTCTCGGTGAGAGTGTGAAGGACAAGAATATTGACATCATAATTTCTTCTCCCATGAAAAGGGCACGGGAGACGTCACGAATTGCTGCG
>JAZUBZ010000060.1:0-33855 GCA_045638805.1 Eubacteriales bacterium | reverse complement strand
AAGGATCCCTTTATGCAGCTTGTTAAAAGCTCCATGCAGACATTCCTTAATGCGATGTCTTATGCGGATAAGACCGTATATCCCGTTGCATCCTGCAACGACCGCGATTTTATCAATCTGTCAAATGTTTATCTTGACGCCGTTTTTGCGCCTAATATTGCAAAGAGACCAGAGATATTTATGCAGGAAGGTTGGCATTACGAGCCCACGGAGGAGGGAAGTATTGATATAGGCGGCGTTGTTTACAGCGAGATGATGGGTGCCATGTCATCCCCCGACTCGGCAGTATATGACGGACTTATATGTGCTCTCTTTCCCGATAACGCATACGGTAAAAATTCGGGTGGAGACCCTGACCATATTCCGAGCCTTACTTACGAAAAATTCCTCGACTTCTATAACCGTCACTACCATCCGTCGAATTGTTATATTACCCTGTACGGTAATATGGATATGACTGAGAGACTTGAGTATATAGACAGAGAATACCTCTCTCATTACGAAAAGAAGTCCTTTGAAAGCGGAATTGGTGAGCAGAAAATGTTTGGTAAAGGGAATATTGTACGCAAGACAGATCATTATTCCGTGGCAGAAGACGAGGACACAAACGGAAAAGCATTCCTTTCCTACGGTGCAGTCTGTGCGGATTCCGATGATGTGCTTGAGTGTCTTGCTTATGATTTTCTCTCTGATATCCTTGTTGAGTCTCCCGGTGCGCCCGTAAAAAATGCGCTGATATCCGCAGGAATAGGCGTTGAGGTATACGGTGGATTTTTAAATCACATGAAGTATCCCGCGTTTTCCGTTATCGCAAAGAACACCGACGCAGACCGTGCCGATGAATTCCTCGAGATCATAAGACGTACTCTTGCCGATACGGTGAAAAACGGAGTCAACCGAAAGTCGCTTTTGGCGGCGATTGAGAGAAGTGAGTTCCACTTCCGAGAGGGCGAGCAGGGAAGTACACCGAGAGGGCTTAACGCGAGCCTCAGCATGCTGCAGAATTGGCTGTATTCCGATGCAGATCCCTTCGCATATCTCAGAATTGACGGATTATTAAAACAGCTTCGTGATCTTCTTGATACAGACTATTACGAAAAGCTTGTAGAACGTCTCATCGATCCCGAACACGGAGCTCTCTATATTCTTGAACCCGAAGCAGGAATGAACGACAGAAAAGCGTACGAGCTGAAAGAAAAGCTCGCCGAATTCAGAGATTCTCTAACAGACGAAGAATATGAAAAACTCTGTGACAGATACGAAAGTTTCGTACAGTATCAGGACAGAGAAGAGACTGAAGCGGAGCTTTCATGTATCCCCGTGCTTTCGAAATACGATATCCCACGTGAGCCTGCACCGCTGTATATCAGAGAGGAAAAAATAAACGGTATTCCTTATGTTTTCCATGACGTAAATACAAATGGTATCGTTTATTTGAGACTCATGTTCGACATATCCCATTTGCCTGATGAAAAGTTGTACCTGCTTGACGTAATGAGTGACGTCCTCGGAAAGGTGGACACAGCATCAAGCAGATATGAGGAGCTTTTAGACGAAGTAAGGCTTAATACAGGCGGTCTTGGCTTTACATGTGAAGTGTACCGTAAGAAAGATGACAGTTTCCGTCCGATTTATGAGATAAATATGCGTGTGCTTTCCGAAAAGCTAGAAAAATCACTTTGCCTGGCAGGGGAGATCATTCGTGAAACGAATTTTGGTGACACCGTACGTATCAAGGAAATACTTTCCGAGCTTGTCAGCGGAAAGCAAAGAGATATAGTACGTTCGGGCAGCGAATTTGCTGCTGCAAGAGCTCTTGCGTATTTCAATGAAGCAGATGCTTTTGAAGATCTGCTCGACGGTATCAGCGCATACTTCTCTGAAAAAGCTTTGCTTGAGTCCTACGACGAAGCTTCTTCCATTCTCGCGTCGGAACTGAGTTCTGTTTGTATGAGTGTGTTTGACAGAGGAAGACTTACTGTCAGCCTTGCTGCAGACTGCGATGTAATGAATGAAGCTGTTAACACGGTATCTCGGTTTGTTGACGTACTGAACCTCGGTGACATTGCCACAGCAGCAGAAAGACGTCCTCTCGGACGTCTTAACGAAGGTTTTATGACGCAGTCAAAGGTGCAGTTCGTCGCGCTTGCAGGTAATTTGAAAAAATCCGGGTATCCTTATCGTGGAGAATATCAAATCCTTGCGTCGCTTCTCAAAAATGACTACCTATACCCTGAAGTACGAATGAAGGGTGGCGCATACGGATATACCTGCGCCTTTTCGGTTAATTCCGGTAATGTTTGTATGGCAACCTACCGTGACCCATGCCTTAACGAAAGTCTTGAAGTATTCAGATCATGCGGAGAATTCATCCGAAGAATTAGTCTTACCGAGGCTGATATCAACAGTCATATAGTAGGGACCTTCGGTCGTCTTGACAGACCGTCCGGAGCATATGTAAAAGCATCACGTTCCATAGGAGCATATATGGCTGGCAGAACAATAGACGATATACGTACAGATCGTCACGCCATGCTTGACGTAACTGCAGAAATTCTTATTTCTCTTGCTGATTCTGTCGACGCAGTAACTGCACAGAATTATCTTTGCGTTATAGGCAGTGAAGAGAAGATATCTGAAAACTCCCGATTGTTTGATAATTTAGTTAAATTCAGTTGATAGCTTGCGTTTACTGCTTGAAGGAGGAAATTTGTGAAGAACAAAATTGTCATTATTGTATCCTGTATTCTGACAGTGTTTCTCGTAACAGGCATTATCTTTTACGTTGCTTTGGGAAGGAAGCTTAAACATTCGGGTACATTTCCGGTATCAACGCAAGGTAGCTATCCCACTGTTCTTACCTACCATCTCATAAGAGACGAGGTGTTTGGAGATGATGATTATCTTTTTGTACGTCCGTCCGAGTTTGAAGAACAGTTAAAACTTCTGACAGACAGAGGTTATTCCTTTCTTTTTGCTGAGGAATGGGGAATATACGATGGCCCTACTGTCATGATAACCGTCGATGACGGTTACAACGATAACTACACCGAAATGTTCCCGCTTCTTAAAAAGTACAACGCAAAGGCAACGGTTTTCCTTATTACCGATATGATTGGATCGGATTATTATTTGAGCGAAGATCATATTAAGGAAATGTCGGACTCAGGTCTTGTATCGTTCCAAAGTCATACTGCAGGTCATCATGTTTTACCTGATTTGTCCGAGGACGATCTGCGTGCTGAATTAACGAATTCTGCTAAAAAGATCGAAAGTATAACCGGAAAGACCGTTACAGCAATATCTTATCCCAGTGGTGAGTTCAGTTATGCTATGCTTGATATTGTCGCGGAGTATTACTACTTCGGTTTTACAACTAAGTATCCACCGGTAACGCTTATGTACGGGGAATATAATATTCCAAGGTATTATATAGCAAGAGGAGACGGTGCCGCAGGTCTTGAAAAGATAATCGGTAACTGAAATATCAATTGGTTTTCTTGCCGGACAGCAGAGTAAACGCTTTGATCATTATGTCAGCAGGAAATACCGTCAGGGCAAACAAAGCGACCGAAAGTATCTCCTTAGCTGTCAATGGGACTGTTCTGAACACGGTACCACCGAAAAAGATAATTATGAGCTGTACCGTCGCTACAAGGATCATAATTAAAACGAATATCTTATTTCCGGAGAGGCTTGACGCAAGGTTGAGCCTCTCCGTTCTTGCGCAGAATGAATTTGCAATACCGCAGAAAACGAACAGAGCGAAAAACAGAGTGAGGTAATAAACATCACCCATACCGTCAAAAAAGTCACGTATCCATGGGGATGTAAGAAAGAAAATACACAGAGACAGAGTATATATTCCACCGAATACGATACGCCGTATCATGGCAGGGTTCAGTATCTTTTCGTTACGCTTTATAGGCTTTCGCTTCATATAGGCTCTGAGAGGGGGCTCGGCGGCAAAGGCAAGAGAACCGAGAGTGTCCATAATGATGTTTATCCAGAGCATCTGAGTAATGGTGATCGGTGTTTCGATTCCTAAAAGCGGTGCGATTATGGAAACTCCAACAGCACATACGTTCATCGTAAGCTGGAAAAGGATGAATTTTCGAATGCTCTCAAATATTGTTCTTCCGTATAGTATAGCTTTTACAATTGACGTAAAATTGTTGTCGGAGATGACGATATCTCCCGCCTCACGTGCCGCGTCCGTGCCGCTTCCCATGGCAAAGCCAACGTCCGCGGCTTTTAATGAAGGCGCGTCGTTGACTCCGTCACCTGTCATACCTACTACGTTTCCCAAAGAGCGGGCGATCTTAACGAGTCGGGTTTTGTCAGCAGGAGTAGCTCTTGAGATTACCGCGACTCTCGGTAATATCTCACAAAGCTCTCTGTCTGGCATTTCGTGAAGGGTCTTGCTCTTAAGAACGAGTTTTACGCTTCTCGGTATGTCTCCGTCCTTACTGTATACTGCATAGTCTCGTGGAAGTATCCCTGTTTCAAGTGCGATTGCTGCGGCGGTGGAGTCGCTGTCTCCCGTAAGCATTACTACCTGTACCCCTGCAGTAACACATTCCTTTACCGCTGAGGCAACCTCAGCGCGTATCTCGTCACGAAGAACGAATGAACAAACGAATGTAAGGGAATCGGGGACGACCCCATTTTTTAACATATCAAAATCCTTTTCGGGACATATTCCCTGAGACACGATTCTTGATGTGTCGCCCAGATCACCGAAAAGAGATAATTCTCCAGCGTTAAGCGAGACGGTATTTCCGTTTTCGTCTATTCCCGTTTTCGTACGATTTAGTAAAACATCGGGTGCGCCGCGTACAATGACGAATACCTTGCCGTTTTCCGTACACCGTACTTTGGCGGCGGCAAATTTACAGCTCGAATCAAAAGGAACTGTGTCAAGACATTCGTATTTGTAACTTAGTTTCCCCGTGCGTATCTTTGATATTGCTTTGTCAGTGCTGTTGCCGCCCGTTACACCGGTACAGTATTTAATTCCTAAATTGATAAGTTCCCTTACCGTATCGGGAATACGGGTGCTTTTGTTCTTCAATCCATACTCTCCGTCGGCAGTTATGAGCTTTACTGCTTTCATATCTCCCGTGGTAACAGTCCCAGTCTTGTCGGTGAAAAGTATACTGAGGCTTCCGGCGGTTTCAATGCCGACAAGTCTGCGGACGAGAACGCCCTCTTTTATCATCTTCTTCATATTTGCCGACAGAACGACGGTTATCATCATGGGAAGTCCCTCGGGGACAGCTACGACCACGATAGATATCGCTATTGTCAAAGCATGGATAAACTCACTTGCCAGAAATCTTGTGTCGCTAAGCAAGGTCAATGTTTTGGTAAAATCGAAATCACAGTTTATAACGAACGTGTTAAAGAGATAAACCAGCGCTACAAGTGCTGCACCGGTATATCCAAGTCTGCTTATAGATCTTGCAAGTGAAGTTAGCTTTTCTTTTAGCGGACTGGGCGAGCTATCCTCCTGCAGATCCTTTGCGATAGACCCGTAAAAAGTGGAGTCTCCCACAGCACAGCATAGCATTGTACCTCCGCCCGATACAACTACAGTCCCTCGTGACAGCCATACTTCTTCCGTAGGGTGTGACACCGAGCTGATATATTCTTCCGTTACGTAATGCACATGAGAGGGAAACTTGTCAACACCACCGGATTCACCCGTAATAGAAGACTGATCACAGCTCAGCTTACCTGACACGAGAATACCGTCGCATGGGATGATCTCACCTGCTGACAACTCTATCAAGTCATATTTAACTATTTCGGAAACGGTAACGATCTTCTTTTCACAGTCTCTTATTACTGTATGCCGGTGTTCGTTTACCTTGGCGAAAAGTTTTTTGTAAGCCGCTCCGCTGCTGTGCTCGGAAACGGTGGACACAAGTGTTGCTATAAGCACGGTCGCGGCGATACCGCCTATCTCTATCCAGTTGACGTTATGCAGGGTAAACAGTATGTTTACCGCCATGGCACATATAAGCACACGGATTATTGGGTCAGAGAGATTGCCGAAGAAATCCCCCCAGAATCCACGTTTCTTCTTTTCGGAGAATACGTTTTTCCCGTAAAGCCTTGCCGACAATGCAACGTCATCCGAGCATAGTCCGTTTGCAATATCTATATGTATCTGAGGCTTTTTTACTGTATTTTCAGAAATACGTCTTTTTCTTCCGAATCCGATCACGTTATCCACGATATCTACCGCCTTTGCATTATTCTGGTTAAATATATTCAGCGGTAGACTTTATTATTAATGAAAAATGACCTCAGCTGGGAAATGTACACCCGCTGAGGTCATGTTCATTTACTTATATAATTTTTTATAAGCTCTACAGTACCGTCTGCAAAGTCGGGACTGTCAAGCTTGCCGTATTTGATAAGCTCGCGGATGTAGGTAGAGCTGACACACGCAAGGTTCGGACTTGAGGGTATAAATACCGTTTCAAGTGAGGGGGCAAATCTCTTGCTTATTTGTGCAAGGTCGTATTCGTATGAGAAGTCGTTCGTATTACGAACACCCTTTACGATGTGAGAAGCACCAAGCTCCAAAGCGCAGTCTGTGGTAAGACCGCTGTATAATACAGCTTCTATCTTCCCACCGCACTCATCGTTTACTATAGCCACTGCGGCTTTCAATATCTGAAGTCTATGCTCGGGGGTGAAGAATCCGTTTTTTTTCTCGGAGTTGACGAGTATTACGGCATAAACCTTATCAAAAAGTTTAGCTGCCGCCGTGAAAAGCTCGGTGTGTCCCTTTGTTACGGGGTCAAAGCTTCCGGGAATAATGCAGGCTTTCATATAACGTCGTCCTTCTTCATAAGAACGGTAACTCTCGTTCTTCCGTAAACGGTACTGCGCTCAAGGACGTACTTGTCCATAAGCTCACTATCCCCTGAGAAAACATCTTCAAGAACGGATGCCGCAAGCTTTTCGGGATCCTTTCTTTCCTGATTTTTCTTCTTGGATGGCTTTGTGTCACACTCGCAAATAACGTACGCACCGGGAGCCGTCACGTCTCTTTCGGCGATGAGCTTTAGAGAATCGTGGAGAAGATCCGTGTTATACGGAGGATCGAGGAATATGATATTGAATTTTTCAGCATCGGAAAAGCTCTTGAGGAATGCGGCGTATGATATAGCGGAAATACGGCATCTGTCGTAGAGCTTTGCATGCTTTGCGTTGTTGATGATAACGTTAACGGCCTCGCGGGACTCATCGATGATAGTAGCCTTGGCCGCACCGCGGGAAAGAGCTTCAAGGGCAAGCTGACCAGAACCGCCGAATAGATCGAGAACTCGTCTGCCTTCGATCTCAAACTGTATCATTGAAAATATAGCTTCCTTGACTTTGTCGGACGTGGGACGGGTAGCATCGGACTCAAGTGTCTCAAGCTTTACTCCTCTTGCTGTACCTGTAATAATTCTCATATCTTTATATACCTTTCGTTATTTGTTTTCGTAATGTTTTATGATTGCGGCGGCGTCCTTTTCTGAAATTCCGGGTACCGCGCACAGCTCGTTCATATCAGCTTTCTTTATAGCCGTGATAGATTTAAAATGTGAAAGCAGTTTTTTAGCCTTAACCGGACCTATACCGTCGATCTTTTCAAGTGACGACGTTTTGAGGGTTTTACGTTTCGCCTTTGTCATTCGGTCAACCGTGAATCTGTGTACCTCTTCCTGCAGGGAATAGATGAATCTGAACACGTCAGTTAAGTGTGAGATGTCGATCTCGCCTTCGGGACTAACAAGAGTCCTCGTCTTGTGGTGCTCGTCCTTGACCATACCGAAAACGGGTACGTAGTATCCGTTTTCACGGAGAACTGTGTCGATCACATTTACGTGTCCCATACCGCCGTCAAGGAGGATAAGGTCGGGAGCAGTTGACATATTTCCGTCTGCCTCCCTCGTGTGGGCCATACGCCTTAGCAGAGCCTCAGTCATAGCCGCGTAATCGTCGGGGGCGATCAGACTCTTTATAGAAAATGTACGGTATTCGCTACGTACGAATTTACCGTCAACGGCAACCACCATTCCTGCGGTAATGTGTTCACTGCCTAAGTTTGATATGTCATAGGCTTCGATTCGTGCGGGAAATACCTCAAGTCTAAGTGTCTCAGCAAGGCGTCCCAGCATCTTTTCGGTAGCCTTATGCTTTGTGACTTTGTTTTCCGCGTGCTGTGCCGCATCGTGTACCGCAAGTGTGCACAGCGATTTTGATGCACCCCTCTGCGGAGTTTTCAAAGTCACACGGCGGCCTGCCTTTTCGCTGAGAAAATCCGACACCAGCGCATGGTCCGACTCGGACAGCTCAAATGAGAGAAGGATCTCTTTGGGAATATATTCTCTTGTCCCGTATATACGGGTAATGATCGAGGCAAGCTCCGACTCATCGGGGGCTGTATCGGATACAGGATCAGTTATGGCGGAGTCGTCAAACAGAAAATGGTCTCTGTCTGCGATGTATCCGCTTCTTATATAGAAAACGGAAATACTGTCGTGACCCGACTCAGTTGAATTGGCAGGACAAAAACCGAACACGTCACATTCCGTATCCGGGGAAGATACTGCAGTCTGTCTCTCACCCAGCTTTTTTAGTGAGGCGATCGTGTCTCTGCATTTAGCGGCCTTTTCAAACTCCATGGCCTCAGAGAGACAAAACATTTCTTCTGTCAATGATTTTATAGCTTCGGTGGTTCCACCCTTTAAAATACCTACGGCTGTATCTATTATCTTTCTGTATTCTTCCACACTTACGTTACCTGTGCAAAGACCGATGCATCTCCCTATCTGATAATTAACGCAAGGTCTGCCTTTGCCGATGTCAGCGGGAAATTTTCTCTTGCAGGAGGGAAGACCCAATGTTTTTTCAAGAGAAGAAATCACAGAAAAAACCGTGGATGTGGAGGAATATGGACCGAAGTACATGGCGCCGTCTGATAAACGTGTGCGAGTCATGGACACATTCGGATAATCGTTTTTGTAGTTTAGTCTAATATAGGGATAAGACTTTGCATCTTTAAGCTTAATATTATATTTGGGTGTGTGGTGCTTTATCAGCCTGTTTTCAAGAGTCAATGCTTCCATCTCGGTGGAGCAAACGATAAAATCAAAATCATAAACGTTTTCAGCCATTCTTGAGGTTTTAACGTCGTGCGCACCGTGAAAATATTGATAGACTCTGTCTCGGAGTGAACGAGACTTTCCGACGTATATGACATTCCCGTCACGTCCCTTCATAATATATACGCCCGGTAGGCGGGGAAGAGCAGATGCTTTGGAACGGAGAGCATTTATATTTCTTTTTAAAATCTGTTCGTTTTCCATAAATATCTCCATTCTGTATAAGTTGAGAAGGAAGGACTGCAAAAAAGACAAAACGCCTTGACGTCATGCGAACAAGGAAATATGTAAGCATGCCATGCAAGGCGTGAAAACACGAATGTTTACTCGTTGAATCCTGTGTCGATAAGAGCGGAAAGACCATCGAGTGCGTCTGTCTCGTCAGCACCGTCAGCATAAAGAGTAACAGTCATACCCTTAACGATTCCGAGAGAAAGAACACCGAGAAGGCTCTTTGCGTTTACGCGTCTGTCGTCCTTTTCGATCCAAATGGAGCTCTTGAAAGAGTTAGCTTTCTGAATGAAGAATGTAGCGGGTCTTGCATGAAGTCCAACATTGTTCTTAATTATTACATCACGTGAAATCATAGTTAGTCTCCTGATTTTTTATATTCATCGTTATATTCTAAGCAGTACTCCACTGCAAACTTGTATACATGTATTATAACAAAAAGTAAAAGTAAAATCAATAGCTTGTTAATATTTTTTACCCGTCATTCTTGACAACATAAATCACAAAATGGTAGCGGTCATTGTGCAAAACGAAAATTAGGCAAAAAAATACGAAAAAATGCTGAAAAAAGGATATTTTTAAAGTGTATGATTATTGAAAAAGCGTTTGAATGGTGATATAATTAATTTGTTGAATATGGGTAGCAGACCCGCTGTCGGGCGTAGTCTGTCGCTAACGTACTATAAACTGAAATTTTCCCATACCGGGGACGGAGGTATTTAATGAAACTTGGAATTATTTGCGAAGAAATGAGGGATCAGTACGGACCGGTCGCTTTCGAGACAGTTGAGAAACTTGGACTCGATTTTATCGAGGTATGCTGTAACTTTGATCCCGACACGGAGAACTTTATTAAGTCTGTTCCCGAGACAAAGAAGCTTCTCGCTTCAAGTCCCATTACGATTGCTTCTGTGGGCAGATGGAATCTCAGAGCTAACCAGGGCGGCATCATAGTACCCGCTGAGCTTGACAAGAACATCCGTCTTATGAATGCAGCGGCAGAGGTTGGCTGTCCCGTATTCGTTTGCGGTTGTAACTACGACGACAGCATCAGTCTCTATAAGAATTACGGTGCGGCTGTTGAATATTTCTATAAGATCACCGAGGAAGCAAAGAAGCTTGGCATTAAGGCAGCGGCTTACAACTGCAGTTGGGGTAACTTCGTATGCGAGTCCCACGCATGGGATGTGGTTCTCGGTGAGGTACAGGATCTTTGGATCAAGTATGACCCCTCGCACGCATTCAACCGTCACGGCGGATACCTTGGTTACCTTGACGAGCTTAACAAGTGGCTACCTAGGATCGCTCATATACATATCAAGGGCGCAACGTATCTTAACGGAGAGTGCGTTGATGACTCTCCCGCAGGTCTCGACCAGATCGATTGGAACACGGTATTTGTGCTCCTTTACAAGTACGGTTACAACGCAGGTCTCAGCATTGAGCCTCATTCCTCCGTGTGGAAGGGTGAGCTTGGCGATGCAGGTATCAAATTTACCATTGATTTTATGCGTAAGCTCATGCTTAGATAACAAATTGTATTGACATTTCACGAAAATTGTGTTATTATATAGTATAACTTATAGGTTCGTGCGACGAATAACAAAAAATTAGGAGAGTGTTTATGGAAACCAAACGTAATGTCAAGTTCTTTATTGCCCCGCCGATATCCATCCCTATGATCATCGGTCTCGTAATACTCGCTGTTTCGATTTTCTTCGTTTGCTTTGAAGATTCCCGTCTCGGCGGTATCATCGGTATCATCGCAGGTCTCATGGTTCTCGTATTCTCAAGCGGCTCCAAGTCTGACGAAACTGATATCGACTATCAGGCACAGCAGCTTACCCGTGACCTTCAGGAAGAGTCAATGAAGAAGTTTGACGTATATGAGAAGAACTTCCTTAAGATGATGAAGCCTATCGACTTTACAGGCTTTGATTTCGAGCCTAAGGAAGAAGTAGTATACTTCAAGAAGGGTAAGGACGGTACACCCAGAACCAACTATTTCGCATCTTATAACCTTATCTTCACAGGTGAAAAGATGTATCTTTACGGTAAGCGCGTTTCTCTTACCGATGAGGAAATCAATGAGACCAAGACAGGTTCTTACAAGTACACAGAGCTTGATCATGCAGAGCTTCTCGAGAAGACCTTCACACCTGAAAAGGGTGAGCCCGTAACATATTATGTGTTCAAGATCATTGACAAGAAGGGCAATGCTGTTCTTGACACATGTATCAACTATGGTGCAGACGCAGATAAGGCTCTTGAGGACATCAACCGTGCGATCGTAGTACGTACAGAGGAGCTTAAGAAGAAGGCTGAAGAGAAGGCTATCAAGCTTAAGGAGTTCCGTGAAAAGGTAATGGCTGGTGAAGCTGATCTTCCTGCCGATGAAGGATTTATTTGATCGTCATAATCTAGCATAATTAAAAGGGGGTTGTCTCAAGTTATTTTTACTTGTGACAGCCCTTCTTATTGTTTTTCTGACAAAAAGGATAAAACATAAATAACTTTAATTTCACGTTTTTTTGGAGGTTTCCTCATAATGAAAAGAAAGCTATTATCAATGATCCTTGCGGCAGTGATGCTATTCAGTCCATTGTACATTGGGAATGTAGTATCAGGTGCTACAGTTATGTATTCCGATATATCCGAAGACATGTGGTCGTACGGTGACATTATGTACGTTACCGAAAAGGGACTCATGAACGGTACGGGAGGTACTACATTTTCTCCGATAGTGTCTCTAACCCGAGCAATGGTAGTTACCGTTCTATACAGACTTGAAGGTTCACCCCGAACTACTTTTAAGGAACTGTTTCTTGATGTTGAGGACAGAAAATATTATTCTGAAGCTGTTGTTTGGGCAAAGACTTGCGGTATTGTTAACGAAACAAGCACGGATGAATGGGGAGACGAGTATTTCTCTCCCGACCGTGACATTACCCGTCAGGAACTTGCTACGATGTTCGTCCGTTATGCTGAGTACAAACACGTTATTACGGATAACTCGGCAACACTTAATAAATTTACCGATGCGGCAACTGTGGCTGACTGGGCAAGCTCAGCTATGAAATGGGCAACCTCCTGCGGAATCATTAACGGAACGGGAAGCGGTGACACACTTTCTCCCACCGGCAAGGCGACACGTGAGCAGTTTGCGGCGATCATCCACCGTTTTAGTGAAGCTGAGTTTGAGTACAAGCTTGCCTACGAGAAGCCTAAGGTGATGTCTGCTTACACAGAGCAGCCATATCCTACGGTAGATGATGCGGACGTTTATGTAGCTGTAGACGGAAATGATAAGAATCCCGGAACTATAGATAAGCCTCTTGCTACTTTTGATGCGGCTCGCCTAAAGGTACGTGAGCTAAAGATGACTGCTAAGGACGAGATAGTCGTTGCCTTCATGGCAGGCGACTACGGTTCTCTTGATAACGTAACCTTTACATCCGAAGATGGCGGAACGGAAACTGTTCCGATCAAATACTGTAAGTATGGTGACGGAGACGTAGTTTTCTGTAACGGAGTTAATATTTCAGAAGACGAATTTAAGCTCGTTGAAGGTAAAGAAGCTGAGATGTTCAAAAAATCCGAACGGAATCAAATCTACAAGGCGGATCTTTCCGGCAGGATCGATTCCTTCGAGTTCAATACGCGCCTTTTCAGCAAAGACGGTCCTGCTGTAGAAGCCCGCGAGCCTAACGGTAACTACTATACCAACATGACAACTACAGTTGATCCGTGGGCGAGTATCAAGCTTCAGATTGCACTTCCCGGTATTGTGAGTAAGTTCAGTTCTACCGACGGCCTCAAGATCAACGGATATCTCCGCGCCGGTTGGATATATGACGTGTTCTACGTTAAGTCATACGATCCCGAGACTGCGATCCTTGAGATCGACTTTGAAAATTCCAAGGGAGACTATTGGATCAAGTACCCCAACTATGAGCTTATGTATGAGGGCAGAACAGATGACCTTGTATTTTTCTCAAATCTTCCCGAATTTATTGACCAGACCGGTGAATATTGGTTTGACAATAAGACTTCTACCTTGTATGTATATAATGCAAAGGGTGATTATGCAATCGACGGCGGCGTTGAATTTGCAACAATCGAAGAAGGGGCAGAGTATATCAGCTTTGTAGGGCTTGATTTTTCAGCTACGTCCTCTTCAGGTATTGTTGTATATGCTGACCATTTTACCTTTGATCTTGGTAAGATAGGTAACGTTAGCGGTAAAGCAGCTATCTATGCTCCCGACTCCATTAGTTACTTTACAGCTAAGAACAGTGAGTTCTATAACTGCGTTGATAGCTGTATTTATACTAACTCCAATGATAGAGGACTCTTCGACCCGAATGATCCTTCAACTCAGGTACATAACCACAACATTATTACTAATAACTATTTCCATCATTTCACACTCCCCGATTACTTCTCAGCTGCAGTTGATTTCAATGATGAAGTTGGAACAGAGGTATCACATAACTACTTCTATCAGGGCGGTCACGGTGGTGTTCGTTATTATCAAAGCGTCGGAACCAGAATCGAGTACAATGTATTTGACGAAATGATGACCAAGACCGAGGACTTCGGTGCGGTCTATACATGTGGCTCGGATAAATACAAAGATAATATTACAAGGTACAATATTTTCAAAAACGGACGTGTTATAGGTATATATTATGACTGTGGCGCCGGTGGTCAAGAAGCTTATGGAAACATCTTCTACAATAACGCCAACGCAATAGCTCCGAATGGAGGAAAAGATAATTACATTAACGACAACGTATTCATTTACGGATATGGCGGTGTTGGAAGTGATGACGTCCAATTCATGAATAACAATGCAGGATTCGGAATCTGTCCTTACGAATACGCAGAGCATGTTAAAGGTGAAAATAACGTAGAATACGATGTTACGGAAAACCCCTTCTTCGTGAATCCATCCATTGGTGATTACAGAATCCGCGAGGATGCGGATTTCCATAAGATCCCCTACGATAAGATCGGCAGATATTGATCTTACACTATATGATCCGGTTATTTAGAGTAATCGTATTTATTAACTCTATAAGTCATTAGCATGTGCTTAAAATAACAAATCTTTTATAATTAGGAGGTCTATCAAATGAGCAGAAGGAGGTCTATCAAATGAGCAGAAAAATTTTATCAATCATTCTTGCGGCAGTAATGCTTCTCAGTACATTATCTATGGGAACTATTTCCACTGCTGCGGCGAAGGACGCTGAACTTCCTTTTACCGACGTTCCTGCAGACGTTGGTTACTGGGCATACGAGCCTATCAAATTCGTTTATGAGAACGGTCTCATGAACGGAACGGGCGGTGCGTTCTTCAGTCCCCAAATGCCCCTTTCGAGAGCTATGGTCATTACCGTGCTCTACCGTCTTGCGGGCAGTCCTGCAGCTTACTATATACGTGACAACTTTATGGATATTGAAAGAGCTATGTTCTACACTGATGCGGTTGCGTGGGGCCTCGAGGTCGGTGTCATTACAGGTACACATACAGACGAGTGGGGCACGCCTTACATCTCTCCCGACAGAAATATCACACGTCAGGAGCTTGCAACCTTCTTTGTAAGATTTGCAGACTATCAGAAGGTAATTCTCGAGAAAAACGGTGACATCAGCAAGTTTGTTGACTCTGACAAGGTAGCTTCGTGGGCAGAGGATGCCATGAAGTGGGCAAATGCCGCTGGTCTTGTGAACGGCACCGGAGACGGTACCACGCTTTCTCCTACCGGCGAGGCTACGCGTGAACAGTTCGCGGCTATCATTCACCGTTACTGTACGGCGGAATTCGAACACTCTATTTTCTACAGCGAACCCATGACGGGCAACAGTTATAAAAAGCCCACGTTTGAGCTTTGTACAGATGCAGACGTTTACGTAGCTGTTGACGGAAACGACAAGAATCCCGGTACGTTAGACAAGCCTCTTGCTACGATTGAAGGTGCGAGAAACAAGGTTCGCGAACTCAAAAAGACTGCTAAGGACGAGATCGTTGTTGCTTTCATGGCGGGTGAATACTCGTCTCCCGATAATCTTATCTTCACTCCCGAAGATACCGGTACTGCTGAGGTTCCGATCACATACCGTGTTTACGGAGACGGAGACGTTATCATCAATGGCGGTTTTACAGTTAAAGAAAATGAGTTTACTGCGATTACCGATGAAGAGGCGAAGATGTTCCCCTCAACTGCAGTTCCCTATATTAAGAAGGCTGATTTGAATGGCAGACTCCCGGAGAACTTAACATACCACAACTATCTGTTCAGCGAAAAGTCCGGAACAATGTGTTGGCAGGCAAGAGACTTTAACATGAATCCATCCGGTTCTAATAATTATTATATCAATCAAACTACCAGAGGTGAATCCGGTTATTGCCTTAAGATGCAGAATAGCCTTCCCAAAAAAGTCGAATCTTTTAGCTCATACGATGGCTTGTGGGTAAAGGGTCAGCTTTGCGCAGGATATACCTTTGAGGTTTTCAAGGTTTTGAGTTACGATGCTGACACTCAGCTCCTCCATCTTGACAGGGAAGGATACGAGTGTCTCCAGATCGATCACGACGAGCCTCATTTCGGCGGTATACCCGGTCTCGCGGATGAGAATCGCTTCCCCGACAAGATAGTATTCTTCAATCTTCCCGATTTCCTTGACGGCATCGGCGAATATTGGATCGATGAAAAAACAGATACGTTATACGTTTACGATCCTGTGGGTGACTACTCTTACAGTGTTAGCGGTACATTTATGACGTTTGAAGAAGGTTGTGACTATTATAATATTGTCGGCCTTCAGTTCCGCGGTGCAGCACATGACAAAATGATTTATGTGTACGGTGATCATTTTACCTTTGACAGCTGCCGACTCGGTTCATTCAGTTCCATTTACGGTATTTTTGCAAAAGGAGCAAATAACTTCACATTTGAAAACTGTGAGGTTTACGCATTCCCCAGTGTAGGCGTAGGTATAATATCCGATGCAGACCGAAACAATATCATTTCAGCAAATAACGTGTTCCGTAATAATTATTTCCATGACTTCGGTAATCCCGAATATTGGTCCGAAGGCATTGAAATTATTAATGACGTAGGCGCATTGGTTGAACACAACGAGTTCAAGGACGCAGCGCACGGAGGCGTGGAATTTAAGGATTGTATTGATACTGTAATTCAGTACAACATCTTTGATCACCTGATGCACAGTACGTCCGACTACGGTGCGGTCTATACACACAGAGGATGTGCTTACCGCGATAATATTATTAGGTATAACCTCTTTAAAAACTTCGATAATTTCGACCAGGGCTATTGCTTCTACAACGACGGTGGATACGGTCAGCATTTCTATGGAAACTTATTGTACCGATTCAACTCCGTAGGATACGTATGTAACGACGGACGTGACAACACCATTTATGATAATATCGTTCTCAGGGGCCACGGTACAGAGAATTTCTTGGGATACAATCCCGGACCGTACAAGGTATTTGAGGACGAAGGAAAACAAGGTGATATTGACGGTCTTATCAAGCATATGAATAAGCGAGTCATGCCCGGTGAAGAAGGTTACGAAAAATGGTATGACAGATGGGAAGTAATGTATAAATACGATTATTCCCGCGAATCCGTTGGTGATTTCTACAGCTTCTACTCAACCATCAACTACGTAAAGAGAAACAAGATCTTTACAGGTTCAACTTTAGGCGGAGAAGTTGATTTTGGTGAGGTTGCAAACAAGTTTGGCGTGTTGGAGGATAACATAGATTGCTCCACCAGCGGAAATCCCTATTTCAAAAATCCTGCAATCGGTGACTATACTATCGTCAGCAACGCCGACGATTTTGAAAATATCTACGATTTCTCCAAGATCGGTATTATGCAGTGAATCTATAACTGCGAGATTTGATGTACTTTCTATCAAGCAGACACCATAAAAAATCATAGCGGTTCTCTAAACTCCCCCTGTTTTGTGGCAGGGGGAGTTTGTCTCGCTCAGCGGCCATAGGATTCTTTAAATTTGGTCACACTCGACATGTGTTGACAAATAGGTTTCACTCCCGTAAGAGTTGGTACCATTAACCGACGAAAAATCATCTCAGGTACAAATTAATTTCGAATATTTTAAACAATATAATTTGTACCACTTGACAAATTTTGTTCAAATTGGTATCATTAGTGTAATAAATTACTTCAATTCGGAGGAAGTAGCGTGAAAGTTCAAACAGTTTTAACCGAAGCTGTAGCTGTTTCACGCGTAAACAAACACTAAAAATCGGACAGAAGGATTTTTGTCTGCTTCGCAGACACGTGATTGTTTCATTATTTTTTGTGCAGCCTTAGGCTGAATGGAGGTTATTATGACATTTCATAAAATTATATCATTAATTCTTGCGATTGTTTTACTGCTGACAACATTAACAGTAGGATTTACAATCAATGCGGAATCTGTTAAGCAGTTTTCCGACGTAACAGATGATATGTGGGCGTACGATGATATCGTTTACGTTACGGAATACGGACTGATGAATGGTACGGGAGGTACCACATTTTCACCGACAGTGTCTCTCACAAGAGCTATGGTAGTTACAGTTCTTTATAGAATGGAAGGTTCGCCGCGGACATCTTTTATGGATTATTTCGTTGACGTGCCTGACCGTCAGTACTACTCTGAAGCGGTTGTTTGGGCGAAATATAACGGCATTGTTACTTCAACGTCAGTTGATGATTGGGGAGATGAGTATTTTTCTCCCAATCGTGACATTACCCGTCAGGAACTTGCTACGATGTTTATCCGTTTTGCACAGTATAAGAATATAATAGTAGATAATTCCGCAACTCTCGATAAATTCACTGATAAATCATCAGTTGCAGATTGGGCAAGTGATGCGGTCAAGTGGGCAACGAGTGTAGGTCTCATCAACGGTACCGGAAACGGAGACACACTGTCTCCTACAGGTAAAGCAACTCGTGAGCAGTTTGCCGCAATAATTCATCGCTTTAATGAAGCTAAGTTTGATTATAAGCTTAAATATAATCAGCCGAGACCTATTTCTACTTATACTGAAAAGCCTTATCCATACGTTGACGATGCTGATATTTATGTTGCTGTAGACGGAAACGACAAGAATCCCGGCACGATCGATAAGCCGCTCGCAACATTTGATGCAGCTCGCCTTAAGGTACGTGAGCTTAAGAAGACTGCTAAGGACGAGATCGTTGTTGCATTCAAGGCAGGAGACTACGGTTCACTTGAGAATGTGACGTTCACTGCAGACGATGCGGGAAGTGAAAGTATTCCGATCAAGTACTGTAAGTACGGCGACGGCGATGTAGTTTTCTGCAACGGTGTTTATATTGAAGAAGAAGCATTCACGCTTGTTGACGGCGAAGAAGCGGAAATGTTCAAAAAGAATGTACAGAACAAGATCTACAAGGCAGATCTTGCCGGTAAGATATCCAAGTTTGAATTTACTACCCGTCTCTTTACAGAGACCGGTATTGCTACTGAAGCACGTGAACCTAACAGCTCCTTCTACACAAACATGACAACTACAGTAGATCCTTGGTCAAGCATCCAGCTTCAGCTTGCACTTCCCGGTATAGTAGAGCGACTTGCAAGCGTAGAAGGAATGAAGATCAACGGATATCTCAGAACAGGTTGGATGAATGACACATTCGACATTTTGTCATATGATCCTGAAACCAAAGTCATGGTACTTGATCTGGAAAATTCAAAGAACGACTATTGGATCAAATATCCTAACTATGAGCTTATGTATGAGGGAAGAACTGATGACCTGGTATTCTTCTCTAACCGCCCCGAATTCCTCGACGCGAACGGTGAATATTGGTTTGACAACAAGACCTCCGCTCTCTACGTTTATGGTGCAAAGGGTGACTATTCGATCGACAATGGTAAGGAGTTCGTAACTCTTGAAAAAGGAGCTGAATACATCAGCTTTGTCGGCTTTGAATTCAATACTACCTCGGAAAGTGCAATAGTTCTTCACGCTGATAACTTCACGTTTGATCTCGGTAAGATCGGTAACGTCGGTGGTAAAGCGGGAATACACGCGCCTTATTATGTAAAGGGACTTACCGTTTCTAACAGTGAGATGTTCAATTGTGTTGATAGCTGTATTTACGTTTTCTCTGCTGCAGACGGCCACGAGGCATCTGTTGACGGTTACGGATTCTGGGATGTTACTCCCAACGTATTTAATCTTGAACACGGCAATAACGTTATCGTGAATAACTATTTCCATGATTTTACTCTTCCCAACTATTTTTCAAGCGCTATTGAAATAACAGCTGACGTTGGAACGTATATCGCTCACAACTACTTCTACGAGGGTGCGCACGGTGCTATACGCTACAACAAATCAGTTGACGTTACGATAGAGTATAATGTTTTTGACCGTATCATGACGAAGACCTATGACTACGGCGCTGTTTATACCGGAAATCAAACCACACGCGGAAATGCAACAAGATATAATATCTTCATGAATATCCCCGTATACGCTATTTATCTTGACTGCCAGGCAGCCGGTCAGGAGGTTTACGGAAATATTTTCTATAACACACAGCATACTATCGTTCAAAACTCCGGACGTGATAATGTGATCCGTGACAATGTTTCGATCTACTCAATGGGAGGAGCCACTTCAAATTGGGGAAGATACGGTCATATCGTTGACGGTACCGCTGATACTTATGACTTTGAAAATGACGCTTTGAACAAGAACAACAAGGACAAACCTCAACCCGGTCACCCCATGTATGAGACCTGGAAGGAAAGATGGCCTTCGCTGTACAATCTGCATGCCGATCCTTCAAAAGTGGGAGAACCTGAATGTGTGTTCACGACACTTACTTATTTCTCAGGTAACGCTGCCTTCGGCGATCCGTTCCATAACTCAGAGATGATCGAAATGTTCGG
Source organism: Eubacteriales bacterium (assembly GCA_045638805.1). Taxonomy (GTDB): domain Bacteria; phylum Bacillota; class Clostridia; order Oscillospirales; family CAG-272; genus RUG11130. The sequence continues at coordinate 13,474 of JAZUBZ010000060.1, read as the reverse complement.
TATCGGAGAAAATAACGTGAATTATAAAGATACGGAAAATCCCCTTTTTGTTAACCCCTCCATTGGTGACTACCGTATTCGTGATGACGCAGACTTCTTTAAGATTCCTTATGAGAAAATAGGAAGATATTGATCTGAATTTTACAACCGTATAACAAGAAACCCGCCCATATGGCGGGTTTCTATTTTTATATTAGTAAAATCTATTATATTCCAAGCAGCTCAGCGGCATTTTTAGAAAATATCAACTCGTTAATTCTGTCACTGAGACCAAAGCTTTCAATAAATTTGACATTTTCACCGGGCGGACACCACGGTACGTCACTGCCGAAAAGTATTCTTTCGGGTGCATGGGAATTTAGTATAGCGGAAAGCTCAGCTTTATTATAATCTTCAACGTAAACGAGCGAGGTGTCAATGTAAACGTCACGTCCGCACAACTTATCAAGCACCTCATCAAACATCATGTTTCCACCGAAGTGAGCGGCTATAAGCTTTAGACGAGGATATCTGTCGATAACGTCTCTGAGCATCGCAGGAGTAGCATGAACGTGGTCTGGGGAGCAAACATCAAATCCTGCATGAGTAATAACGAAGATACCTTTTGAGGCACAAATTTCGAAGACCTTGTCAAAGCATTTGTCCATTACATCGTGCCCCATATAATCGGGATGGATCTTGATGCCCCGAATTCCTCCATCGAAAAGTCGGCAAAGCTCTTCCTCAATATTCTCACTGTCCGGGTGAATACTTCCAAGCGCGTAAAGGGAAGGGTACTCGTCGCGTGTAGCCAGTGCGAAATTATTAACGTTAGTTTGCTGACGTGGATTGGTTGCGATGTTGCAAATTACAGATATGTCTATACCCCAGGACGGCATCTTTTTTGCAAGATCGACGAGTGTACCGTCTGTTTGCGGCGGAAGATTTATTTTAGACTGTAATTCGGGGATTGCGCGGGAGGCGACTTTTTCGGGAAAAGCGTGTGTATGAAAATCTATTATCATTTTGTGTTGATCACTTTCTTTGGAAATACTATATCATATATTATATCCGATTTTCGTAGAAAATCAACGGTACAGATGATAATTTTGGGGGAAATGTAGCAAATCGGAAAATCGACATCATTTTTATAAGCAAAAAAATATGAAAATAATGTAAATAACTGTGTGAAAATCTTGAAATTTATATGAATTTGTTGTATGATTATCATAATTGGAAAGAATATATCTGTTTAGCGTTGTGAATAATTCATTGGTTATTCATCTCGCTTTAGGACATATAATTCATTTGTTACAAAATTCTTATCACACGGAGGAATTCATGGATAAATTTAACCTTGAAGCATATGCCGACAAGATCAAAAACGTCGGCGTAAAGACCGCTTCCGCACTCCGCGATCTTCTTTCTCGAAAGGAAGAAGAAACGGCAGGTACCCTTGATGCTAAGGGACGTCTTGAGCGTTTGTTTGATGCGGGAACCTTTTCTCAGATCGGAACCTACGTCAGACGCAGAAACGATCAGTCCGATATCGCAAATGACTATGATTTTGAAAGTGTAATCTGCGGTTGGGGAGCGGTAAACGGACGTCTCGTTTATGCTTTCTCTCAGGATATTTCAAGATCTGCAGGATCAGTCAGCGAAGCACATGCACGTAAGATATGTGAGATCTACCGTCTTGCTATGGAGAACGGTGCGCCTGTTGTTGGAATCTTTGATTCCGCGGGAGCATATATCCCCGATGGCGTGAGAGTTATGGCAGGCTACGGCAAGATCATGAAGGCTGTCTCCGCCGCATCAGGTATAATTCCTCAGATCGCGATCGCGGCCGGTAACGTTTCCGGTGCTGCTGCTGTTATCTGCGGTATGTTTGATATCGTTATCAAGGCTGATGACGCATCCCTTTCCGTAAACCCTGCGTTTAATACTGATGCAAAGGGCATGTCCGATATGGGTGTTACCGCAGTTAAGACTGCAGACGTTGCTTCAGCTATTGCATCTGCGCGTGAGACTCTCGCGTACCTTCCTTCCAACAACTGTGAGGGAACTCCCGAGGAAATATCTTTAGATAACGTAAACCGTGCCATAGCTTTTGCTTCCGACGATGCTTATAAGATAATCAAAGCGTTTGCGGATAACGGTAAATTTATTGAGCTTTACGCAGATTACGCGCCCGAGGCAGTTGGCGGATTTGTTTCCGTCGGCGGAGTTTCCGTAGGTGTGGTTGCTACAAACAAAGCAGTTAACGGAGGCCGTCTCACAGCGGCATCTGTGAGAAAGGCGGCACGTCTTGTGTCCCTCTTCGACAGCTTTAACATCCCCACAGTCACACTTGTTGACAGCGTAGGAATCGATACTTCCATAGCGTCTGAGGCTTCTCCCTTTGCCGCAGAGCTTGCAAAGCTTGCAGGAGCATACGCATCTGCTACAGCACCTATGATTACTGTGATTACGGGTGAGGCATACGGCTCCGTATATACTGTGCTTGGCTCAAAGGCACTCGGCGCAGATATCGTCTATGCGCTTGACAGCGCAAAGATTGCGGCAATGAACGCGTCATCTGCAGTAGCATTCCTTATGAACGGTCAGATCACAGCTGAGCTCAGCCGTGAAGATCTTGAGCGTCAGTGGAATGAAAGCGTTGCAACTCCCGTTGAAGCTGCGGCTTCAGGCGAGATCGACGATATTATCGCATCCGACGAGCTTCGTATCAGAATTGCGGCTGCTGTCAATATGCTCTTGGCTAAGAGCGCAGGCAGTGCATCACGTAAGCATCTTACAATGCCTATGTAAGACTGCGGAGGTATTCTATGAATATGATAAGACTTGCGGCTGACGTGAATATGGACTCCGTTATGAATAACGGTATGTCATGGGGAGAAAAGCTTGCTGACGGCGGACGTATGATACTCATCGTCATGGCATTTGTTTTCTCGGTAATCTTCCTCATTTGGCTTTCACAGACCATCATCAGCTTCGCAGTAGTAAAGCTTTCTTCAATCGGAAACAAGAAGGAATCATCACCTGCACCCGCACCTGCACCTGCACCGGCTGTTACTGTTGAAGACGTGCCTGAAGCAGTGACCGACGACGGTGTTACCGTTGCAGTTATCACCGCGGCGATTTCAGCGTATCTTGCGGCTGAGTCCGAAAACGGCGAGGTAAAGCCCTTTAGAGTTGTCTCCTTCAAGAGAGCAAAGCAGGGAAATAAACCCTGGAATTCCTAACAGTTTATTCTTAATATACAGAAAGGTATACAAAAAATGAAAAATTACAACGTAACAGTAAACGGCGTAACATATACAGTAACAGTTGAGGAGATCGCTGAAGGCGCAGTTGCAGCTCCCGCACCTGCAGCAACTTCCGCACCCGTAGCGACACCTGCACCCGCGGCAACTCCCAAGGCTGCAGCACCCGCAGCTTCAGCAGCTGGCGAGGCAGTTAAGGCTCCCATGCCCGGTACTATTCTTAAGATGGACGTAAAGGTAGGCGATAAGGTAGAGAAGGATTCTCTTGTTTGCATCCTCGAAGCAATGAAGATGGAAAATGAGATTTTCTCTCCCGTATCAGGTACCGTTACTGCAGTTAACGCACCTCAGGGCGCAACCGTTAACTCCGGAGACGCTATCGTAACAATTGCGTAACTCACATCTGAAAGATCGGAGTGTTGAATTTTGGAACTCTTAACAAGATTTTTAGAGTCCACCGGTATAGCTCAGCTTGTAGCTGACCCGGTGTTTATGGTAAAGACGCTGGCAATGTACGTCATTATCGGTACGCTTCTTTACCTCGCAGTAGTAAAGGGGTTTGAGCCTTTATTGCTTATCCCCATTGCTTTCGGTATGCTTCTCGCAAATCTTCCCGGTGCAAACCTTTTCCACATGGAGGAATTCTTCCTCGGAGATCATGTTGACATCGGAAAAGTAGTTGCCGAAGGCTCACTTATCGACTTTTTATATCTTGGTGTAAAGCTTGGTATCTATCCCTCCCTTATCTTCCTCGGTATCGGCGCGATGACAGACTTTACTCCCCTTATCGCAAACCCAAAGTCACTTTTCCTTGGTGCATCAGCTCAGCTTGGTGTACCGGTAGCGTACGCATGCGCTATCCTTATGGGATTCGTTCCTAAGGCGGCGGCCTCCATCGGTATCATCGGTGGTGCTGACGGACCTACCGCTATTCTCGTAACCAAGACACTTGCACCCACACTTCTCGGAGCTATTGCTATCGCGGCGTACAGCTACATGGCGCTTATCCCTATGATACAGCCTCCTCTTATGAAGCTGTTCACAACAAAAAAAGAAAGAAGCGTTGTCATGGCTAACCTCAGACCCGTTTCTAAGCTTGAAAAGGTAATGTTTCCAGTAGTAGTTACCCTTATCGTTTGTCTCATTATTCCCGATGCGGCTCCCCTTGTAGGTCTTCTTATGCTGGGTAACCTCTTCAATGTTTCAGGCGTTACAGACAGACTTTCAAAGACCGCGCAGAACGAGCTTATCAATATTGTAACAATTTTCCTCGGTGTATCAGTCGGCGCTACAGCAAGTGCTGAAAGCTTCCTTTCATGGACAACTATATTTATAATTGCACTTGGACTTGGAGCATTTATGCTTTCTACTTGCGGCGGTCTTATCGGCGGTAAGATCATGTACGTTCTCACAAAGGGAAAGATCAATCCCCTTATCGGTTCCGCGGGCGTATCCGCTGTTCCTATGGCGGCGAGAGTTTCCCAGATGGTAGGACAGAAGGAGAACCCCTCCAACTTCCTCCTTATGCACGCAATGGGTCCCAACGTAGCAGGCGTTATCGGCTCTGCTGTTGCGGCGGGCGTGTTCCTTAACTTCTTTAGATAATACCTAAAATTTGATCCGCTTGGGTACGTTTAACGTAAATTTACACCCTTGCGTGCTAACGGTACGATAATGGCAAAAGTAAAAATTACAGAAACCGTCCTCAGAGACTCTCATCAGTCACTTGTAGCGACACGTATGACCACTGAGGATATGCTTCCCATACTTGCAGACCTTGACCGCGTAGGTTACCACTCCCTTGAAGCATGGGGCGGTGCTACATTTGACTCATGCCTCCGCTTCCTTAACGAGGATCCGTGGGAGAGACTGAGAAAGATACGCGATCAGGTAAAAAACACAAAGCTTCAGATGCTGTTCCGCGGACAGAATATCCTCGGATACAGACACTATGCTGACGACGTAGTTTCCTACTTCGTACAGAAGTCTATCGCAAACGGAATTGACATCCTCCGTATTTTTGACGCGCTTAACGACTCACGTAACCTTAAGTGTGCCATCGACGCAACCAAGCGCGAGGGCGGTCACGTTCAGGCTGTTGTCAGCTATACAATCAGCCCCGTTCACTCCAACGAGTCCTTTGCCAAATACGCTAAGGAACTTGAAGAAATGGGCGCAGATTCCATCTGTATCAAGGATATGTCAGGTCTTTTGACACCTTACGCTGCATACGACCTTGTAAAGGCGATCAAGTCATCCGTATCTCTTCCCGTACAGCTTCATACTCACTATACCACGGGTCTGGCATCCATGACTCTCCTTAAGGCCATCGAAGCAGGCGTTGACATCGTTGACACCGCTATCTCTCCCATGGCTATGGGTACATCACAGCCCCCCACAGAGGCCATCGTTGCCACTCTCGCAGGCACTGAATATGACACAGGCCTTAAGATGGAAGACCTTAACAAGATCAATTCTTACTTCACACCTATCAGAGAAAAGTATATCGCAAGCGGACTTCTTGATCCTAAGGTCCTGAAGGTCGACGTTAACGGCCTCACCTATCAGGTACCCGGCGGTATGCTTTCAAATCTCGTGTCTCAGCTGAAGCAGCAGGGAAAGAGCGACAAGCTTGAAGAGGTTCTTGCAGAGGTTCCGAGAGTAAGAGAAGACGCCGGTTTCCCGCCTCTCGTAACTCCCACGTCACAGATCGTCGGTACTCAGGCGGTTCTCAACGTTATAAGCGGTGAGAGATATAAGCTTGTTTCCAAGGAATTCAAGGGTATGGTGCGCGGTGAATACGGCAGATGTCCCGTTGAAGTATCTCCCGAATTCAGAAAAAAGATCATCGGTGCGGAAGAGCCTATCACTTGCCGTCCCGCAGATCTCTTAAAGCCCGAGCTTGACACACTTCGCGAGGAGATCAGACCTTATCTTGAGCAGGAAGAGGACGTTCTTTCCTATGCTCTCTTCGGTCCCGTGGCTACAAAGTTCTTTGAGTACCGTAAGGCAAAGCTTTACGGCGTTGATGCAGAGAATTCCGATCCTGAAAAGAAGGTCCACAGCATCTGATCTGAATAGTTAATTAAACAGGCATCGGTATTATTTCCGATGCCTGTTTTAAGGAGTAAATATGGTTGCGATATACGGTATTTCCGATAATTTGAAGGCAGAAGATTTTCGCGCCTTTCTGATCGCTTGCGGCATTTCATGCAAACTTGTTTGCATGCCGTTTACCGACGTTAAGACAGCTTCTCTTGTGAATATTATAGAAAACGGATCTGACATCCCAAGCGGAGCAGACCCTGAAAGTATTTTGTTTTCTAATTTCGACAAGGAAGAATATTCGTCAGAGAAGCTGAGGCTTTATTACCGTATACTCGATGTATTAGATGTGAAATACGGAATAAATCCTGAGTTTGTTCTGACAGAACTTTACTGTGACATGGGTAATGACGTAAGATTCTGCGGCGTCAGCCTCAAACTTTCGCATACACAGCGAATGCTTATGAAGTACCTTGCAGTAAATGAAGACAGATGGTGCAGTGCGGAAGAGCTTGCAGCTTTTTGCATGACAAACGTGGGGACCAATCATCATATAGCTGTACAGATGGATGCCATACGTAAGCACGTGGCTGACATGGCGGAGAAGCTTATATTTGAAACAAAGCGCGGCTCGGGATATAAACTACTTCATACGGTAAAACGTCTGTAAGTTATTTTATCTTCCCGAAAGATCAAGTTTTTTCTTCGCGGCAGAATATGCCGCCTTGAACTCTCCGACTTCGCTTGCGCATTTTTCTAAGTCGTCGTACACACGGTATCTCATGTAAAAGGGAAGTAAGCTGTCATCTGACAGCATATTGAGAATTAAAAATGCTTCATTGATCTTACCCTCATGCATTAACGACACGGCCTCTGCATGACGTCTGTGATATCCGTCGCGGAAGAAGCTGTAGCTTATGTTTTCACCCTTCAGCAGACGCATGTACATAACGAGATCGGCTGACACGTAGCTTGATATGGCGTGGATATCACACAGCGAATCGGGTATTGCTGATTTACCGTCGGAACTGAATAAAGTTTTGTAATATTCACATGCTGACGTAAAATCATCGCCAAGATACCTGCAGTTAGTTGATGCAGCTTCGGATTCAATAAGTCGCTCGACAGCAGAATCCGTGTCAAGACCGCCTGCAAGTGCGACAGCCTTATGAAGCAGAGCCTTTGAGTAGATCATCGATATTTCGTCACTGCGCATATTCTCAGGGACAGAGCGGCATACGGCGATACATCCGTCGAAATCTTCGCTGTCATACATCGGTTTTATTTTGTCTGCGGCATGATAGCTTACCAAACGTGCATCATCGTTTTTATCGTCCGAAAACAGGTAACCAACCGGGATATCAAGTCTGTCAGCGATGTAGCAAATGTTTTTGAGAGAGGGAAGTGACTTGCCGCTTTCAATAAGACTAAGATGGTTGCGGGTAAGCTCATCTCCGCAAAGACCTGCTTGGGTCATACCTTTTTTTGTTCGTATTTCTTTTATTCGCGCACCAACGCTTGCGGTGGTATTTTTCATTTCAGTGTTGCCTTTCGCGGTGTACTTGTGATGGTTTAAATTTAAGCAAATATTCCTTTAATACGTGACAGGATACCGTTCCTGTCTTTTTCATTTACGGGTGGTGTCACAGATGGAGCAGACACACGATTTTTAGCTTTAGAGTCGGTGAGTAGTTTTTCGATATCGGAGACAGCTTCTTTGGCTGTTTTCAGTTCAGTTTTAAGCTCTGCCACTGTGTTTTCTGCTGATTCAGCACGTAAAGTAAGGCTTGACGCTTCGTCCGTCAACGTATTGACACGGCTGATAAGCGACGACACATCACCGTAAAGTCTATTGTTTTCAGCCGCAAGCTTTTCATTTTCCTCTTTTAGAGCAGAAATCTCGCAGATCTGTGCGGTTAATTCGTCTATCAAAGCATCCTTTACAGCCAAAGCATCTGATGCTGTTTGAAGCTCTCCGCGCATACGGAAAAGCTCTTCTTCAAGAGCCTCTTTTTCTTCGGCGAATTCGCGGTGTATCATAATTATGTAATTGTTAACATCGCTTTTCTTAAAGCCTTTAACGGATGTTTTGAACATGACTGTCATACTTCTTTCTTGATGAATTTTGCGGGTAAATCCAGCTTACTTCTTAATCCTATCATATTTACGTAAGAAAAGCAATAATAAATTATAATTTTCTGTAATAATATGTTTTTTCGCTATAGACTTTCGCGTTTTTCTGTGATATAATTACTGTATTATAAAAATATAGTATAATGCCATAGTATATTTTAGTATGCGAAAAGGAGAAGAATATATGAAGATACGTAATCTGACGGTAAGTGAAAACACGCGCTTCGGATATTCTTCGAATTGCTTTCTTTTGTGCTCTGGTAACGAGTGCGCGATAGTTGATCCATCTATCGAGTGCGATGAGATCCTTTCTGCGGCAGAACTCAGCGGATGCAGGGTTAAGTATATAATTCTGACTCACGGTCACTTTGACCATATGCATTCTCTCGCTGATCTAAAAAATGCGACGGGTGCTCCCGTATATATCCATAAAAACGATGAAAAGTGCCTTATCGATCCCGCATTCAGTCTCTACACATTTTTCGGTTATCCCGAAACCGTGTTTGATGCGGCTGACGTGCTGCTTGTGGGCGGAGAGGTACTTACTCTCGGGGATGAAAGCATAACAGTTATTCACACTCCCGGTCATACCCCCGGATGTATATGTTTGTTTTGCGGTGACTGTATGTTGACGGGAGACACGCTTTTTGATATGTCTGTGGGAAGATACGATTTTCCCAGAAGCGACGGAGTAAAACTTCGTGAGTCGATAAAGATGCTTTATCTTGAATATCCCTCGGTAAAGATATATCCGGGACACGGTCCCTCATCTGATATGGAGCGACAGATAAAGAAAAATCCCTTTACAAGGGGACTTGGAAAAATTAATTAAGTAAAGTTTTTTTGCCTAATGACAGGCAAGAATGGAGAATACAATGGACTTTAAATATTTAGCAGATCTTCTTTTCCCGAACGTTACGATGACGAGAGACGAGCTTGAGGCAAAATATCCTGCAAGAGAGCTTCAGGACGGCGCTGTCGTATCCCGTATGGCACCCAGCCCCACAGGATTCGTACATCTCGGAAATCTTGTTCAGGGAATCACCTCTGAAAGAATGACACATCAGTCAAACGGAACACTCTTCCTCCGAGTTGAGGATACCGATGCCAAGCGCGAGGTAAAGGGTGCAGTTGAAGTACTTATCGATTCACTTAAGCACTACGGTATCGAGTTTGACGAGGGCGAGACCGCTGACGGAGATGTAGGCGCATACGGTCCCTACAGACAGAGTAAGAGAGCTGACATATATCACGTATTTGCAAAGGAGCTTGTTGAACAGGGCATGGCTTACCCCTGCTTCTGCTCTGAAGACGAGCTTACCGATATCCGTACAAGACAGGAAGCAGAAAAGGCAAACTTCGGTTATTTCGGCAAGTGGGCTATCTGGCGCGACAGATCCATCGAAGATATCGAAGCAGCTATAGCTGATGGTAAGAAGTGGGTTCTCCGCTTCAGAAGCTCAGGTAACATCGAAAATAAGATCAAGTTCACCGACCTTATCAAGGGCAAGCTTGAGCTTACCGAAAACGATATGGACCACGTTCTTCTCAAGAGTGACGGTATCCCCACATACCACTTTGCACATGCTGTAGATGACCACCTTATGAGAACGACTCACGTTGTAAGAGGTGACGAGTGGCTTCCTTCGCTTCCTTTCCACGTACAGCTTTTCACAGCACTTGGCTTTAGGCTTCCCAAGTACCTTCACATCGGCCCCCTTATGAAGATGGACGGTACATCCAAGAGAAAGCTTTCTAAGCGTAAGGACCCCGAGCTTGCGCTCACCTACTACAAGGAAGAGGGATTCCCCGTAGAAAGCGTTTACGAATACGTTATGACCATCCTCAACTCAAACTTCGAGGATTGGAGACGCGCAAATCAGGATGCCGACATTTCCACATTCCCCTTCTCATACAAGAAGATGAACCCCGCAGGCTCCCTTTTCGATTATGCCAAGCTTCTTGACGTTTCCAAGAACGTTATCTCCCGCATGGATGCAGATACGGTATGCGATCTCTTTACTGCATGGGCGAAGGAGTTTGACGCACCTCTCCATGATGCATTTGCTTCAGATCGCGAAAAGGCTGTTAAGATATTCTCCATCGGACGCGGAGGTAAGAAGCCCCGTAAGGACATCGGTCGCTGGTGTGATGTTAAGGCATACGCCGGGTTCTTCTATGACGAGTTCTTTGCTGTTACTGACAGCTATCCCGAGCAGTTTGCTACAGAGGACATCAAAGCTTGCCTTGAAGGCTTCAAGGAGACCTATGACGCTTCCGACGATCAGAACGTATGGTTTGATAAGATTAAGGCTGTTGCTGATAAGTGCGGTTTTGCGTCCGACATGAAGGCGTATAAGGCTGATCCCACACCCTTCAAGGGAAGTGTTGCTGACGTATCTATGTTCCTTCGTGTTGCGATTACTGGCAGCATGAACTCTCCCGATATGTACTCCGTAATGAGTATACTCGGCCGTGACAAGATATTCGAAAGAATCGATAATATGATCGCTAAGATCTAATTTTATATAATAAGGAATTACGACTATGATAGAAATGAGCTCAAATTTCATCCATGATATAATTGATTCCGACCTTGCTGAGGGTAGAGAAGACCACGTTCATACACGTTTTCCTCCCGAGCCTAACGGATATCTCCACATCGGTAGTGCAAAGGCTATCTATATTAACTATTTCACATCACGTAAGTACGGCGGCAAGTTTAATCTCCGTTACGACGACACCAACCCCTCCAAGGAGGACACCGAGTACGTTGAGTCCATTTATGAGGACCTTCATTGGCTCGGTGCCATCCCCGACGGCGGTATCTTCTACGGTTCCGATTATTTTGACGATTGCTACAGATACGCTGAAAAGCTTATTATGGACGGTAAGGCTTATGTTTGTGACCTCTCTGCTGAAGAGCTGAGAGAATACCGCGGAACTCTTACCGAACCCGGTAAGAACAGCCCTTATCGCGACCGTACACCTGAAGAAAACCTTGACCTCTTCCGCAGAATGAGAGACGGCGAGTTCCCCGACGGAAGTAAGACTCTCAGAGCTAAAATCGACATGGCGTCTCCCAATATGAATATGCGTGACCCCGCTATTTACCGTATTGTTCGCGCACATCACCACAGACAGGGCGACAAGTGGTGCATCTATCCTCTCTACGATTACGCTCATCCCATCCAGGACGCAACGGAGAATATCACACACTCCCTTTGCTCTCTTGAATTTGAGAACCACAGACCTCTTTACGATTGGGTCGTTGACAACATCGGCTTTGAAAAGAAGCCTCATCAGTACGAATTCGCACGTCTTAACGTTACTCACACCGTAATGAGCAAGCGTTATCTCAGATATCTTGTTGAGAATAACCTTGTTGACGGCTGGGACGATCCCCGCATGCCCACACTCTGCGGTATGAGACGCCGTGGATACACACCCGATGCTATCTTTGAGTTTGTTCGCCGCGCAGGTATTGCTAAGGTAGACAGCCTTGTTGATTACGAGCTTCTTGAGTTCTGCATACGTGAGGAGCTTAACAGAACTGCTCTCCGCAGAGTTGCTATTCTCGATCCTATCAAGGTTAAGATCACAAATTTCCCCGAGGATAAGGTGGAATATTTCGAGCTTCCCAATCATCCTCAGAACCCCGAGCTCGGCACAAGAAAGGTTCCTTTTACAAGCGAGCTTTATATCGACCGCGAAGACTTCTCCGATAATCCTCCTCCCAAGTTCTTCAGAATGAAGCCCGACGGAGAGGTAAGACTCATGGGCGCCTACATCGTTAAGTGCAACGAGATCATCAAGGACGAGAACGGCAAGGTAGTTGAGATCCGCTGTACTGCTGATCTTGAAACTGGTTGCGGCAACCCCGTTGACGGACGTAAGGTTAAGGGTACTATCCATTGGCTTTCCGCTGAAGGTGCTGAAGACGTACGTGTAATGCACTACGACAAGCTCTTCACCATCAAGAACGTTAAGGATATTCCCGAGGACAAGACCTATAACGATTATCTTAACCCCGATTCTGTTAAGGAGATTACGGGCGCTAAGATCGAAAAGGGATGTGACATGACTCCCGGTACCAAGTATCAGTTTGTGCGTCTCGGATATTACGTCGTTGACAGTAAGTACGAGGGTACGTTTAACAGAGTCGTATCTCTTAAGGACAGCTATAAGCCACAGTAATAAAAATAAACCGATGGAGAGGGTGACCTTTCCATCGGTAATTTAACCGAATAACGTTCTTATTCTGATTATCTATAATCAATCATTTTCAAACAGCTACGGCTGAATGGAGGAAAATATGGCATACAAGACCGGTACAAAGTGTATCCAGAGCGGATACCAGCCTAAGAACGGCGAAGCAAGAGTGCTTCCCATATATCAGAGTACAACATATAAATATGAGTCCAGCGAGCAAATGGGCAGACTTTTCGATCTTGAAGAGACTGGTTATTTCTACACACGTCTTGCAAACCCGACATGTGACGCGGCGGCAGCAAAGATCTGCGATCTTGAGGGCGGTGTTGCGGGAATGCTCACAGCATCTGGTCAGGCAGCAAACTACTATGCTATTTTTAACATCTGTGAAAACGGCGGACATATTATCTCTTCTGCTGCTATCTACGGTGGAACATTCAACCTTCTCGACGTAACTCTCCGTAAGATGGGTATTGATATTACCTTTATCTCTCCCGATTCGACGTACGATGAGATTGTGGCTGCTGCAAAGCCCAATACAAAGGCAGTGTTCGCTGAAACTCTTTCAAACCCTTCTCTTACAGTACTTGACGTTGAGGTGTTTGCGAAGGCTGCTCACGATATCGGTGTCCCCCTTATCGTTGACAACACGTTCCCTACACCTATCAATCTCCGTCCCATTGAATTCGGCGCGGATATCGTAACACATTCCACCACTAAGTACATGGACGGTCATGCTGTTGCGCTCGGTGGTGCAGTCGTAGACAGCGGTAACTTTGACTGGTCAAAGTATCCCGATAAGTTCCCCGGACTTTGCACACCCGACCACTCTTACCACG
>JAZUBZ010000059.1:0-6281 GCA_045638805.1 Eubacteriales bacterium | reverse complement strand
CGATCCGACTTGTGCGGAGCGCCCGTTATAACCGACGACAGACTGATCGAGCAGAATTACGGCATATACGAGGGCGTGGACAGATATCACGAGGGATTTCTTTCAAACAAGCGTATGTTTGCGTACAAATATCCGGACGGGGAATCAATGATGCAGGTTGCATACCGCACATATTCCTTCATTGAGGACATAAAAGAAAAATATCCTGATAAAAACGTACTTGTGGTATGTCACGGCGGAGTATGCCGTGTGCTTAGAACCTATTTCGTTGACATGACAAATGACGAATTTTTTCATTACGCCATGGATAACGCAGGACTTGAAGAATACGAGCTGTGACATGAAAAGCATAAACACAATAAATTAAAGAAGCATTCCTAAGACGTAAATAAGGTATCTTGGGAATGCCTCTTTATTTTTTACAAGTGTATTGAAAGTTCAGTTTTTGTGTATCACAAAGTGGTTCATATAAAATTATTCACACAAAACCTTGCATACCTTCTCAAGGTTTTCACGAATCTCAAGATGCTGAGGACATTTCTTTTCGCAAAGACCGCACTGCTTGCAATCGGCAAAGGTCTTACCACCCTTTTCAAGATACTTCGCCATCATCTTCTTTGCGTGATCCTTAAGTCCGTATACGTTATAATATGTCCACATCTCGAAGATGCGGGGAATATCTATTTCTACAGGGCAGGGCTGACAGTACTTGCATCCGGTGCAGTAAAGCTCGGAGAACTTTTTGACCTGCTCCATAGCCTCGCCGAGCTGCTCCCATTCTTCAGCGGAGAAAGCGGTCTCGTCGGATGCTACGGCAACGTTTTTTGTGATCATATCAACGTTCTGCATTCCTGAAAGCGCACAGTTCAGGTGCGGGTTTCCGAGACAGAACTTGAATGCGAGCTCATAGGTAGCGATCGAAGGCTTTCCCGTCAGCTTTGCGTAAAGATCTGTGGGAGCGGCAAGACGTCCGCCACCGACGGGACCCATTGCGATGGTTCCCAGTCCCTTCTCGTTTGCGTATCTGATCATCTCCTCGTTGGATCTGTCGAGAATGTTGTACTGGCAGAGCATGGATTCCATCTTCACCCCACGCTCTTCTGCGGTATCAATAATGTACTTGATTGCTGAAGGGTCGTCGTGGAAAGAAAAGGAGATATGACGGATAAGACCCTCTTCCTTAGCCTTCGCAGCCGCTTCAAGAAGACCGTTTTTTAGTATGATATTGTCGAAATCATCCTTTCCTATCCCCCAGAAGTGGTAGAAGTCAATGTGGTCTGTACACATACGGGTCAGACTGCGTTCAAGATGCTCGCGGTATCCGTCGGGTGATATTCCGTCGCCGAGAGGGCATTTTGTGGAGAGAAGGATCTTATCACGGAAATCCTTTACGGCGTGGCCGAGCGCAGCCTCACTGCCCGAATGACAGTAGAAGGGGGCTGTGTCAAAATAGTTTACGCCGCTTTGGTAAGCGTGAGCGATCATTTCGTCAACCTTGTCCTGATCAACGAAATTCTTTTCACCTTCGCTGTATTCGGGGAAACGCATACAGCCGAAACCAAGGGCTGAGATCTTTTCACCGGTTTTACCGAAATCACGATAGTTCATATGTATATCCTTTCTGTGCGATGCTTATTAACTGACTTGAGTATAACATACCACAGAGTTATTTGCAATAGGAAAGTTTAATATGCGCAAATAAAATCAGCCGTACATTTCAGACGAGTTAATTTTTAAGCATAAGTTATTTTCGATTCAGAAGCCTTTCAACAGACCTGTGTACAGGCTCTACCAATCCCGCTTAGCGACAGGAACTGCGGAAGAAAATTGATAAGAACACTGCTTAGTAAAAGTAAGATGATCTATATGTTTTGTCATGTGAAGTTACGATGATATAAGTGACAGAAAACGTGTCATGTTTTTGGAGAAATTGTCTGTTGTTTTCTATATAAATAAGTTAAAAAATCAAAAAATAAATAAGTTAAAAAATCAAAAATAATCTCTTTACATCGTTCAAAAATAATGGTATAATTAGACTGTATATGTGTATCTTCCAATATATAATAAACAAACTATTTAAACCAGTATAGAAAGAGAGAAAACTGAAATGGGAATACTTAATGAAATCTCCGCAAACGTACAGATAGGAAAGTCCAAGATCGTAAAGGAACTTGTTCAGCAGGCGATTAACGAGGGCGTTAATGCAGAAGAAATACTTAACGATGGTCTTCTTGCAGGCATGAGCGTAGTGGGTGAAAAGTTCAAGAACGGAACGGCATACGTTCCTCAGGTACTTGTTGCGGCAAGAGCAATGAATATGGGTACCGAGCTTTTGAAGCCCCTTCTTACTGAGAGCGGTGTTAAGGCTACCGGTAAGGTATGTATCGGTACCGTACAGGGTGACCTTCACGATATCGGTAAAAACCTTGTTAAGATGATGATGGAAGGTAAAGGTCTTGAGGTTATCGACCTCGGAACCGACGTTCCTGCAGAGAAGTTCGTTCAGACTGCGATCGAAGAAAACTGTCGTGTTATCTGCTGTTCCGCGCTTCTCACAACTACAATGTCCGTAATGGAAGAAGTTGTGAAGGCTGCAGAGGCTGCAGGTATCCGTGATAACGTGAAGATCATGATCGGCGGTGCGCCCGTTAACGAGGAATACCGCGCTAAGATTAGTGCAGACTGCTACACTGTTGACGCTGCAAGTGCCGCAGACGCTGCAGTTGAATTCTGCAAGTAATTTTAATGAAGGAGATTTACTGCTAATATGGTAAAACTTACTGAAAGAGAAAGAATTATTCGCATGTACAAGCGTCAGGAGATAGACCGTATTCCCATGCTGGATCAGCCCTGGGCAGGTACACTCAAAAGATGGCATAACGAAGGACTTCCCGCAGGTATGGAATGGGAAGATCACTTCGGTTTCGATAAGTGGATACGTATCTGTCCCGATAACTCTCCCCGATTTGAGAGACGTGTTCTTGAGCAGACTGAAAGATACAGAATAGAGACGACCGAATGGGGTGCTACCCAGAAGGTGTTCAACGACCTTGACTCCACTCCTGAGGTGCTTGAGTTCTATTACGACAGCTCCGACAAGTGGGAAGAGGCAAAGGCGGCAATGCTTCAGTATCACGATGACAGAATCGACTGGAAGTATCTTGAAGAAAACTATCCCAAATGGAAGGCTGACGGAAACTTCCTTCAGCTTAACGTATGGTTTGGTTTTGACGTAGCGCATACCAGACTCACCGGAACCGAAAACATGCTTATCGGTATGTACGAGGAGCCTGAATGGGTGACCGATATCTTCGATACATATTTGAATACCTCGCTTGATCTTTGTCAGAAGATCCTTGATGCGGGATATGAGTTCGACGGTATCTTCTGGTACGACGACATGGGATATAAGGGCTCACCCTTCTTCTCTCCCGACGACTACAGAACCTTGCTGAAGCCCTACCACAAGAAGGCTGTTGACTGGGCGCACGAAAGAGGACTTCTCACAGAGATGCACTCCTGCGGCTTTATCGAGCCTCTCATGCCCGATATCGTTGACACAGGACTTGAAATGCTCAATCCTCTTGAGGTCAAGGCAGGAATGGATCCGGGTAAGCTTAAGAAGCTTTACGGTGACAAGCTTGCATTCCACGGCGGTATCAACGCACAGATATGGGATGACATCGACCTTGTTAAGGCTGAAATGGAGCGTATCATTCCCGTAATGAAGGAAGGCGGCGGATACGTGTTTGCGTCCGACCATTCAATTCCCAACTCTGTTTCTTATGAAAATATGAGAGAGATCGCTGAGCTTGCACATAAGCTCGGTAAGTATTGATCGGAGAAGAGCGATGAATTATAATATGAAAGAATGGTTCAAGGGACTTTACGGTACAGGTGAAAAGAAGCCCATGCCTGTACTTTCGTTCCCTTGCGTAAACATCCTCGGTATCAGCGTACGTGAGCTTATCTCCGACAGCGATCTTCAGGCAAAGGGTATGAAGGCTATCGCTGACAGAACTGATGCGGCGGCATCAGTAAGCTTTATGGATCTGTCTGTTGAGGCCGAATGCTTCGGTGCGAATGTAGTGGTATCTGACGATGAGGTCCCCACCATAAAGGGAAGGATCGTTCATGATATGGACGAGGCAGAGGCGCTTGCCGTTCCCGCTGTCGGTTGCGGAAGAACGCAGATATACATAGATGCTATTAAGAAGGCGTGTGAGCTTATCACAGACCGTCCCGTACTTGCGGGAATGATCGGTCCCTACTCACTCGCGGCAAGACTTCTTGACGTGTCTGAGATAATGATGGACTGCTATGACGACCCCGATATGGTACATCTTGTACTTGACAAGGTAACCACCTTTCTTTGCGAATATGCGGCTGCATATAAGGCAGCAGGTGCTAACGGAATCGTAATGGCTGAGCCCGTTGCAGGACTTCTTTCCCCCGACCTCGAGGAGGAGTTTTCTTCCCCTTACGTGAAGCGTATCGTTGACGCAGTACAGGACGATAGCTTCGGTGTGATCTACCACAACTGCGGAGATAACGTACCCGTAATGCTCGATTCCATCCTTTCCGTAGGTGCGGCGGCATACCATTTCGGCAATTCCGTTGACCTTGAGAAGGACATAATCGCCGCAGTTCCGTCTGACGTGCTGGTGATGGGTAACGTAGACCCTGCAGGTGTACTAAGACTCGGAACCCCCGAGAGCGTAAGAGAGGCGACTCTTGAGCTTCTCGAAAAGTGCAGTAAGTACGATAACTTCGTATTGTCTTCAGGCTGTGATATTCCTCCCATGACTCCTTTTGAAAACATTGATGCGTTCTTTGCGGCATCGAAGGAATTTTATGGCAAATAAAATAATAAAAGAAGTATGCGCCGAGGCTGTAAGACTCGGCGCATACAAGGCTAACGTAATAAACGCGGGGGACATAGTTCTTGACCGCGTTTTCCGTGATATGTGTGAGCGAAATGCCTGCGGTATGTACGGCAAGTGCCACACCTGTCCACCTATGGCAGGGGATATAGACGAGCTTATGAATGAGGTCAGAAGATATGACCTGGCACTTGTCTTTCAGACGGTGACGAACCTTGAGGACAGCTTTGACTTTGAGGGTATGATAGAAGCGAAGAAGTCACTTGTCAAGGTGTCCTGCGGTATGCGCAGCTATTTTGAAAAGCAGGGAATAGCGGAAGCATTACACCTCAGCGCAGGCGGATGCGGTATATGCGAGGTGTGTGCGGCGGTAACCGATGAGCCGTGCCGTCACCCGACCCTTGCACTTCCGTCTCTTGAAGCATACGGAGTAAACGTGTCAAAACTTGCCGTCGCGGCGGGTATGAAATACATAAACGGACAGAACACCGTAACCTATTTTGGCGCAGTGCTGTTTGGTGAAGACCGAGCTGTAACTGTAAAGATTAACGGAGAAGAATTCGAAGCAATGCGTGGGACCTTGCTCTCGGAAATTATAAACGGAGAGAAACCCTGCGGAGGCCACGGGAAATGCGGAAAGTGTAAGGTGATAGCACGTGGAGCGCTATCCGCTCCCACAGCACAGGAAAAAACTCTGTTGTCAGAGAAAGAATTGTTTCGCGGAGTACGTCTTGCATGCCTTACGCACATTACGGGCGACTGCGAGGTCGAGACTTGCACTACCGAGAAGAGTGAACAGGTGGTTACAAGAGGAGAATTACCCGAGCTTGAACTGAATCCCGTATTTGAAAAGTACGGCGTGGCAATAGATATCGGAACTACCACACTTGCGGGACGACTTTATGGAAAAGACGGAAAACTGCTTTCCACCTCGTCCTCGATTAATCCACAGCAGAAGTGGGGAGCTGATGTTGTGTCCCGGATCGAAGCATCCCTCGCGGGGCACGGAGGAGAGCTTGGAGATAGCATAAAAGAAGCCGTTGGTAAGCTTATTTCAGCGCTCTCAGACGACGCAGATGTAAATGTTGAAAATATTGATGCCGCAGTAATAACGGGAAATACCGTTATGCTGTCCTTTCTAACAAAAGATGACGTAGAGCCATTTTCCCACGCACCCTTTGACGTTAAGAGACTATTCGGCGAGACTATAACGGCAGATGAGCTTGGCTTAAGCTTCCTTAAAGGTGATACTTCCGTGTATCTGCCACCGTGCATTTCCGCGTTTGTCGGAGCAGATATAACCTGTGCGATACTTGCAACACAGCTCTGTGACAGAGAGAGCGCAATGCTTGTGGATATAGAAACCAACGGTGAGATGGCGCTGTGGACTGACGGTAA
>JAZUBZ010000058.1:0-17676 GCA_045638805.1 Eubacteriales bacterium | reverse complement strand
CGAACATAGCCGCAAGCTCCTGACGGGTAATGTTGCGGTCGGGGGAGAAAAGCGGGTCACCCCATTCATCCTCGCCCGTACCGGTAACGACCTTTGCAGCGTATGCCCATGTAGCAGCGGCAGCGTACCACGCATCGTCGTTAACATCCGCGAAAGGATTGGAAATGTTAACAGCGGGAGAGCCGTCGTTACGGTAAAGAACGGTAACTACCATTCCGCGGGTCAGATTCATAGCGGGTGAGAAGGCGGAGCCGTCACCCGTACCGTTCATAAGTCCCGTACCGTAGGTGTAAGCGACCGCGTCATAGTACCATTCGCCTTCAACAACGTCAGTGAACGGTAACTTTTCCGCGGCTGTTATGCCTGTAGCACATACGCTGAGAAGCATTACTGCGGCGAGAAATGCTGAAAGAATTTTTGCCAGTTTCATTTTTTGTCTCCTTAATATAAATTTACACTATAAATATGCTACTTTTATTATACATTACGGATAAACGTATGTCAAGGAAAAAATAATGTGACGGAACAATATATCCCACGCCTATGGCGTGGGATACAATGAGATTATAGTTATGGATTTCTTTGCAAACGCTATGAGAAATGATTTTTAACATAGTCTCACTCATAACGACGGGGGCTCATAACTTATCAATATCTTCCTATCTTTGCGAAATTATTTTCGGGGAAGTCAGCGCCGTCTTTTACTCTGTAGTCGCCCAGAGCGGGATTTACGAATATTGATATGTCATCCTCGATAAGTTTGTCAGACGTTGCAGTTGAGTACTTGAAGATAGGATTGTTTTCAAATACGTTGAACTTTGTGGAAAGCTCGCTGGATATGGTGTGCTCGTTACAATACCCGAATGAGTAGTTATCCTTTATCACGCATCCTGCGGAGTTGGGAAGAAGATTATAATCATCAAGTCTATCGGGGGTAATGTTTAAGTCACGAATGGAATCAAACAACTCCGGCCACTTTTCTTCCCATATCTTTCTGCCTTCACTGCCGACAGCAGGAATACGGTTGAGAGAATCCCATGCACCTGGCCATGTGGGAGAGGATTTAAGACCGTCATACCCATCCCCTTCAAGCATCTCTGCATACTTCGCCCATATTCTGAAGGGAGTTATATTCACGGAAGTGCAAATTACAACGTTACCGGAGATAGTATTATCTCTGCCACCTGACATCAGAACGGCATACCCGCCTGTATTACAGAATACGTTACCTATAACGTGCTGTGCAGAAATTCCGTCGTCAAGATAAATTCCCCATGAACCTAAGTTTGCACCGTCAATTATGTTATATCTGATGATATTGTCTCGGTCCGCATAGGTTCTGCCTGCGTATATAGCCGCGGCATCACCGTAGAAACGGTTAGTGTTGTGGATGTAGTTATACTCTATCACGTTTTCAACAGCTCGTCCGCTTCTGTCCTCTTCAGCCTGACCGTAAATAATGGCGGAATGGGTTGCATGATATATTTCGTTATGAGATATCGTAGCACCTGTAGAATCCATAAGACGTACCGCCGGCTTGTAGGTCTGGTAGGTCATGTTTATATGGTGTATGTAGTTGTTATCGATAAGGTTTTCAGAATGGGTAACAGTTTCCCAGTCTCCGCCGTATATGATAAGTCCTCCGCCTTTAAGACGGGAAAGCTCGCTGTTCTTAAGTGTGAAATGCACGCCGTCTACGTAAAAGGCATATTCACCTGCTACACCGAAAACGTCGGTTCTGTCAAATGTAACGTAGTCGGAATTGATCTTAAACGCGTAATTTTTACAATGTTTGAAGTCGATGCCTACAAAGCTGATGTGATGAGCGTCCTTTGTTGTAATGAAGGTCTTCTGCGTGGAGAGCGTATAGTTTGTATCGGGCTTGTATACGTACAATATCTGATTCTCGATATCCACCCAGAATTCTCCCGCGCAGTCAAGCTCCTCGGAGATATTCTGGAAGTATGCATCCGGGCTATCACCTATACCTTGCATGGCATTTTTTGTGAATTTTACGATCTTTTTTTCGGAATCGTAAGAGTCAACGGTCATGTTGTGGCAGAGATATTCAGCTCCGAGTGAACCGACGCTGGTAATATTCTCATAAGTGTGATACTTATCAAAACGCGTGGAATATATGTTCGACAAACGTATAGACTTGTCCGACTCCTTCGTTCCGACCGGGATAAACTGATCGGTTTCCCCCGCTTTGTTAGGGAATCTTGCCTGGGAAAGACGGTTGTCTTCATTATAGAGCCATGAGTTATTATTGGCTTTTTCCCCTACAGTCTTTCCGGAGAGATCAACCTTATAAATACCTCCTCTGTTTGCCTCGGGGAAGAAGCTGTAGTCGCTTTCTTCAAGTGGGACGAATTCATCAAGGAGAATGTCAATACCGTTTGAGAAAACAACGTCACCGTCACCGTAGGCACAGTATCTGACGGGAACTTTCTCGCTTCCGCTGTCCTCTGCTGTAAGAGTTACGTTAAGATTACCGTAATTTCCTTCCTTGAAGGCTACAACTATCTCGTCCGTCGCCGTCTGTTTCAGTACACGAACCGCAGCAGCTGCTTTTTCGAAGGTAGCGTAAGGCTTATTAAAGCTTCCATCACCGTCGGTATCGCTTCCGTCGACCGCAACGTAAATATCTGCGTCATCAACGAGAGGATAGTCGGGCTCGGTATACTTACTGATCGGCACCGGTTCATTATAAACTGACTTGTATTCAAAATCAGCTTCATTAAATCTCTTGATAATAGCGGCAAATTCCGCGCGAGATGCTTTGTCAGTCGGAGAAAGGGTGGCATTATCCCCCGTTCCCTTACCATTGATAAGTCCCTCATAGACTGCCCACTGAACCGCATCAAGCGCCCAAGATACAGCAACGTCACCGTGGTCGGGGAAAACAGTGATGTCCGCTCTTCCATCCGCCTTAACGTATCGGAAGCTTGCATAACGCTTGAACATTGTGGCAAGCTCCTGACGAGTGATGTCACGGTCGGGCGAAAAGAGGTCTTCACCAAAATCGTCCGTGCCTGTTGAGGTTATAATACCGTTTTCCTTCGCCCACACTACAGCGAGAGAATAAAACTGACCGTCTGCAACGTCAGCGTAAACGTTATCAAACTCCACCTCGGGAGAGCCGTTGTTTCTGTAAAGTACGGTAACTACCATACTACGGGTAAGGTTACCTGTGGGTCCGAACAGAGTTCCGCCAACGCCGTTCATAAGTCCTTCGCGGTATACGTAGTTGACGGGAGCGTAGTACCATTCGCCTTCGGGCACGTCGGTGAAGGGAAGGGTTTCTTTGGCACCCACACCGATAATGCTTGCACCGAGAAGCATTACCGCAGCAAGGATAGCCGAAAGAATACGTTTGATATTCATAACAATTTAACCTCCTGTTATGTATTGTTTTTCAACATAATTATAACATATATACAGTCCATGTGCAATGGGAAAAGATCAGTGTTTGTTTACAAATATGCCGTGAACTTTGTGTGAACGCACTGTCTCTTTGGTTGTCAGACACTTAACTACAAAAGATCTCCACCGTTACTCGGTGGAGATCTTAAAGCTTATTCTGTTACGATATCAATATCTGCCGATCTTGTCGAAATGGTTATCTGCAAGACCTGAACCCTCTTTTACGGTGTAGTTTCCGTCAGCGGCATTTACAAAATAATTGTTTGTGTCAGTAAAACGGTCAATTACATTATTTTCAAGGTTGTTCCACTCATAAAAATACTTTCCAACCTCGGTTTGAGGATCCGGTACATTATTGCCGCTGTTTTCAGTACTCTGGTCATAGGTCAAGGTATAGTTGTTTACAATATTACAACCGAATGTATTGGCGGGACAATGCGGGTCGGAGTACCTGTCTTCTGTAATTGTTAGATTATCCGCAGCAACGAATATCTGAGGCCATTTTTCTCTCCAGATTGCAAGTGCCACTGGATCTGTAGGGATCTTTTCATAAGATTTTAATACAGCAGGCCACGTGGGAGAGGACTTAAGAGCGCCGAGACCTTCGTATAGCATATCTGCATACTTGGGCCAGATACGGAGCATGGGGTATGATTTGAAGGTAGTGCGGATGCATACGTTGTCACATATGGTGTTATAGCTTCCTCCGGACATAAGAATTGCATACATTCCGGGATCGTAGAACACGTTTCCCTTAACACTTACGTTACCCATACCATCATCCAGATATATTCCCCAAGCACCCAAAGACGTAACGTTTGCGATGATATTATAATTTATCTCGTTTCCTGCATCGGCAACACTTCTGGGAATGTAGATCGTTGCTGCGTCACCTACGATGGTGGTGTTAAAGAGGTCGTGAATGAAATTGTATTCTATCTTGTTGTTGATGTAGTACAATTCGTTGTCAATGTATCCGTTCTCGGGTATCTTGTCGTATTCGGTAACATAATCACTATAGGGGAATCTGTACTGGAACTCGGCATTGCCGTAAATGATACCCGAATGGATTCCGTTGTAGATCTCGTTATGAGTGATCTGTGCGCCTACAGCCTCCTGAATGAGGATTGCAGGCTTGTATGTCAGGTACATTTTCTCAAAATCGTGGAAACTGTTGTTGTCGATAACAAGACCTCCGGACACTACCATGTCACGGTCGCCGCTGTTTCGTACGATAATACCGCCGCCGCACAGATCGGAGAATTCACTTCTCGTGAGTCGGAAGTTTTGACCGTAGGAATAAATGGTGAACTCATCACCTATACCAAAGAATGTGCAGGCATCAATGGTAATATTATCACCCTTGATGAAGAAGGCGTAATCATTATTTATGTGCTTGAAGCTGAACCCCTTGAAATTAAGATAATTTGCGTTTTCTTCAATATTCACAAAGCACCCCGCAGTTGAAATAGTGTAATTGCTGTGGGGGTCGTATACATACAATGTCTTTGTGTCAAGATCGATCCAATATTCGTTCTTTGAGTCAAGCTCCTCGGATATATTGTGGAATATCATCTTTGCAGATGTGTACATACCCACGTGCGGTCTTTTTTCGAGAGTGAAGAAATCTGTCTCAGGGTCATATTCGGTCAGACGGAGGTAGTTGCCGTAGTATTCGTTTCCGAATACACCTGTGAAAAGAATATTCTCATAGGTGTGATACTCGTCAAATCTTGAGGCAAGGAAGGGAACCAGCTGAGCGTGATATTCATGAGGCGACGGAGGCTCTTCTACGACACTGTTGGCAAATGCCACGGGTGTCTTGCTGTCATTTGCGTTTGGGAAACGAGCCTGGATCTGCATTTCCTTGTCACTATACAGATAGCTGAACATGGTAAGCTCGCCCACGTAGCTTTTTTCTGAAAGATCGGCTTTCTTGATGTGAGAAGTAGCGTTCTTGGGGAAAAGATACTTTTCTGCGTCGGTAATGGGACGGAACTCGTCAAGACCTACCTGAAAACCTGCATCGAACACGACCTCTCCGTCACCGTATGCACAGTATGTTACGGGGATTTTTTCATTACCGCTGTCGGCTTCGGTGAATTCCTGAGTAAATGCGCCGTAGTTCCCCTCCTTGAAGGCTACTACGATCTCGTCCTTTGCAGTTTTCTTAAGCTCTCGTACCTTAGCTACCGCTGCGCCGAAAGTTGCAAGAGGCTTGTCAAGAGTACCGGGATTTTTGTCGTTACCGTCTACAGCAACAAAAATATCAGCATCATTTCGGACATCAAGCACGGGTTCGGTGAAACTTTGAAGCGGAATTGGCATACTGAACGCTGATTCGTAGTCGAAGTCAGCATTGTTATAGCGCTGAATTATAGTTGCAAACTCTGCTCTTGTCGCGGTATCGGTCGGGGAAAGGGTGGTCACTCCGTCACCTGCCTTGCCTGTGATAAGTCCGGCGTACACAGACCACGCAACCGCATCGGTTGCCCATGACGCGACGGACATAACGTCCGGATATTTTGAAAGATCTGCCTTTCCGGAATTAATTACATATTTGTATTCAGCGTAACGCAGGAACATTGTTGCCAGCTCCTGACGTGTAATGGAACGGTCGGGCGAAAAGTAGTACTCACCCCACTCATTTGTACCCGTACCGTTGACGATATTATTTTGACCTGCCCACATTACTGCATCATAATAGTATGCGCCGAGGTTCACATCGATAAAACCGTCAAACTTATTGTCGGAAGGATTGAGGTATTCATACTTGTTCGCACGTTCGTTACGGTAAAGAACGGTTACTACCATACCTCGTGTAAGGGTCGTCGTGGGTGAGAACTTCGTGCCGTCTCCCGTACCGTTCATGAGTCCTGCACCGAATGTGTATGCTACGGCGTCATAGAACCACTCGCCCTTCGGCACATCCGTGAATGGCAACGTGTCATCGGCTGAAGCACTCACGGCGCCTACGCCGAGAAGCATTATTACCGCGAGAACGGCAGACAGAAATTTTCTTGCTTTCATATATGTCTCCTTACTAAGTAATATATAGTATTATACTGTTTTCAGTATACAGTATTAACGAATGAATGTCAAGAAATTTTATGATCACAAAAGCAAATATCCCCCGTCAAAGACGGGGGATATGATGGATAAATTGACTGATCAGATCAATATCTGCCGACCTTATCGAAATGGTTGTCCAGATATTCTGCACCGTCACGGATGCTGTAATCGCCATGAGTGGGATCGGTGAAGATGGGATTCTCATCAGCGGGGAATTCGAGATTGTTCTCGTGATCGCTGAACTCTTCCCATTCATCAGAAAAGTCTGACGTTGCGCCGTCAAAGTGATAGTTGTTGTGGCAGAAATTGATAGGTGCCTTGTAGAGATCTGTATCCTTGTAGCAGGAGGGATCCTTACGGATAGCAACGATGTCGTAAAGCTCGGGCCAAAGCTCCTTCCACTTCTGACCGCTCGGAGTGTTTTCGTCGGGAATACGGTCGAGACCGTTCCAACCCTCGCTGTAGTAATGATTGTCTGCTTCGGGAGCACCGTACAGACTGATGTCTAAGAAGTTAGGCGCTTTACCTGCAATACCGGATGATTTACCGATGAATACGTTGTCGCGGAATTCGTGGCTTCTACCGCCGTTGTTCATGATCATACCGCTGTTGTAGAAGACGTTACCGTAGCAGATGAGGTTTTCCATGGAGTCATCAAGATAGATAGCGAAGGTACCGCCTGTGTGAATGGGGTTGAGGGGGTAAATATCAGCTACAACGTTGTATCTTACCTCGTTACCTCTGTTGGTTGCAACGCGTCCGCAATAGAATGCGCCACCGTCAGCGGAGTTCTGCATGCAATGGTGGAGATAGTTATACTCCATGATACATAAAATGTTACCGTACTTGAAGTCGATACCGTAGCGAGCTGAGTTGTAGATCTCGTTGTGAGAAACGTCAGCACCTACCTGATTTCCGAATCTGATCGCACCGGACTCAACGGGAACGGATGCCATATCAACATCGTGAACAAGGTTGTTTCTGATAACACAGCCTGTGTTTTCGAGAGCGTAATACTTAGTTTCGTTCTTACCTCTGGGAGCTTCGATGCAGATACCGCTTTCAGCGCAGTAAGCAACGGTAGAGTTTGTAAACTTAATGTGGCGGGTATCCTTTGAGAGGAATGCGTAAGAGCCGCCAACGTATTTGATAGATCCCATATCGAAGGTGAAGTGATCTCCGTTAGCGTTGATAGCGTTACCGGAGCAACTTCTGAAATTGAGCTTTTTGAACGTGATGTACTCAGCTCCCTTGTTTATGGTAGCGAAGGTGTCTGCGACAGCCATGGTATACGTGCCCTGGGGATTGTATACGTAGAGTGTCTTGGTCACGGGATCGATCCAGTATTCTCCTGCGTCATCAAGCTCCTCTGACACGTTGTTAAGGTATGCCTGCTGCTGGGTCGAGATGGTTGCATAGAATGAGTATGTGGGGCCGTTGGAGTATGAAACGATACCTGTTTCAGGATCGAATTCGGTGAGGTTGTGTGCATCCTGATGCCATACCTTACCGATGTATCCTACGAGCTGAACACCCTCAAGAGTGCGAAGGGTTCCAAGTCTGGTGCGAAGATTATGAAGAGTCTGGAGCTTGTAGTGGTCGATGTGTGTAGATACCTCTTCGTTTGACTCTGTAACACCTGCTTCAACCGCCTCAATAAGCTCGTCAAGTGTCTTATAGGGGCTGCTCTCAAGCAGAACGTGCTTTGTGAAGCCGGGGAAGTATTTGTCTATTCCGTTTTCCTTGTTGGGGAGGCGGGCAAGCCAGCAGAAGGAAGTGGAATCGGAGAGAGGAGTGAAGTGGTTGATCTTGTCTGCATTGGGGTCTTCTGAAAGGTCGACCTTCTTGATGTTATCTGTAAACTCGGGGTTAAAGAATTTCAGGTCATCCTCTTCGAGATCGGTGAACTTATCCTCGGTGATATACACACCGTTTGTGAAGTAAACGTCATCGTCGCCGTAAGCGCAGTAGGTAATAGTTACGTCTTCACTACCGCTGTCCTCGCTTGTGAATGTGAGATTGTCAAGCACACCGTAATCACCGCCCTTGAAGGCTACGACGATCTCGCCCTTCTTGCCATCCTTAATAAGCTTGCGGACAGCGTCCTTAGCAGCTTCAAAGGTTGCGAGAGGCTTGTCGATAGTACCGGGATTTGTGTCAAGACCGTCAACTGCAACGTAAACATCTGCGTCGTTTACAAGGGGATACTCAGGCTCTGTGTAGGAATTTTTGATAACGGGAGTCTCATATGCAAGGTTATAGGTGAACTCGCGGTCTGCATCCTTAACGTTGTAACGCTGGATCATGATAGCGAATTCAGCTCTTGTTGCAAGATCCTCGGGAGAGAGTGTAGCCGCGCCACCGCTCGTCTTACCGGTAATGATACCGGTACCTGCTGTCCACTTGAACTCCTTTTCAGCCCATGATGCAACTTTTCCGCTGTCGGGGAAGCTTGTGATGTCTGTTGTGTTTTCCGCTGTGTTTACATGCTTGTAAGCCGCGTAGCGTGCAAACATAGCCGCAAGCTCCTGACGTGTGATGTTGCGGTCAGGTGAGAAAAGGGGGTCGCCCCAGTCGTCTGTACCTGTGCCGGTAACCACCTTTGCATGATAAGCCCACGTAGAAGCGGTAGCATACCATGAATCGTCGTTAACGTCAGAAAAGGGATTGGAGACGTTAACGCCCGGTGCACCGTCGTTACGGTAAAGAACCGTTACTACCATGCCTCGTGTAAGGTTCATTGCGGGGGAGAAGGTGGAACCGTTACCGGTACCGTTCATAAGACCTGTTCCATAGGTGTATGCAACAGCGTCGTAATACCACTCACCCTCCGGAACGTCAGTGAAGGGAAGTGTGTCTTCAGCAGAAATGCCTGTCATGCAAACGCCGAGAAGCATTATTGCTGCAAGAACTGCGGAAAGGATTTTTCTTGCTTTCATTTTTTGTCTCCTTGTTAAAAAATACAAAGTAGGATACTGTGTTTATTATACATTATAGTTACTCGAAAGTCAAGTTATTTGTATGATTACACAAGCAAATATCCCCCGCTGTCAGCGGGGGATATTTTGAGTTATCAGTTGTGAGTTTTGCTTTCGCAAAACGTTATGGATCTGTCGGCAGACGTTATAAGATGTAGGGACAGCTTATAACGATGCAAGGCACCCTATAACTCATAGTTTTCCCGAAGGGAAACCATAACTTATCTTAATATCTTCCGATCTTTGCAAAATGGTTGTCGGCAAACTTTGTAGTGTCTGTGATACTGTAGTCGCCGTGGGTGGGATCTGCGAAGAAGGGGTTTTCATTGGAAGAATATTCCATGTTTCCCTCGAAGTCGCCGTATAGGTCTGCCATTGACCCTTCTTCGTACTCAATACCGAAGTCTATAAGGGCGTTGCCTTTGATGTGGTTTACGGTGGTAAAGAAGCATTCGTAGATCTTGCCCGCATCCTTAACGTCAAAGGTGTAGTTAAACAGGATTGGCCAGCGGTCTACCCACTTGTCATAATAGGGCGAGCTGTCCTTCACTACCTTTTGGAAGTCGTCATACAGGAATTGACCGGGCCCCCACTCTCCCTCCTCATTACTTCCGGAGACAATATCACCTGAAACGAGGTAATGTACGTCTGAATTGTAGGTGAGGAACGATCCTTTGTAGCCGTCACCCTTTATGCAGATATTGTCTTTTATAATATTATCGCGTCCGCCGTTGGTAACGAAGTTACGGTCGCCTGCATTATAGAAAATGTTGCCGTAGAACTCCTGACCGTAGGAGCCGTCGATGTAGACACCGTACGCGCCGCCGCAAACACGGATGTTCTTGAATATGTTATATCTGATAACGTTGGAACGCCAACGAAGCTGTCGGAAGGAGTATACCGCACCGTAGTCCTGTGTTGACATCATCAAGTTGTCGAATATATTGTATTCGATAACGGTGTCTATACATGAGTCGTATCTGACAGCCGCATGTGCACCGTTTACAAATTCGTTGTGTGCGATCCTTGCACCCACGCAGTCGAATAACTGAATTCCGTGCGCCCAATACTGAGGCGATGAGAAATCGTGGAAGTAGTTGTTTTCGATAACGATACCCGTGGGGGTGAGAGATTCAAGATTATTCTCGTCGGAATATATCTCGATTCCGGTGTCAACGAAATTATAAATCTCGCAGTTCTTTATCGTTACAAAACGCACGGGGTGCTCTCCGACGCTGTAGATAGCTGCGTGACCTGCTACGTTTCCGATCTTGCAATCGTCAAACGTAATGTGACTGCTGTCAAGCTCGATTGCTGAATCGGTTGTAGCGATGAAATCAAGACCGACAAAGTTCAGGTATTCTGCTCCCGTATATATGGACATGAATTTACCCGATTCGCTGATATAGTAGTCTCCCTTGGGACTGTACATATAAAGTGTTTTTGTGGACTGATCGAACCAATATTCGCCCTCAGCATCGATCTGG
The DNA here is from genome assembly GCA_045638805.1 of Eubacteriales bacterium. Classification (GTDB taxonomy): domain Bacteria; phylum Bacillota; class Clostridia; order Oscillospirales; family CAG-272; genus RUG11130. The sequence goes on along the minus strand of JAZUBZ010000058.1, from coordinate 6,713 downwards.
TCGGACAGGTTGTGGAAGTAGATGTAGTCATCCATTCTGCCCTCAAATGCGAGAGGAAAGTGGTCTAGCGTATATCCGTTTCCGAAGGCTGTGGGATCGTCGAAATCAAATGAAAGGACCTTTGTTGCGGAATCATATGACTTAACGGGGAAGGTGTCAACGAGCCAACCTGTGCGGAGCATACCCGTGACCTTCATGCCTTCGGTGGTTCGTAGCGCCTCAAGCTTATCTGGCAAATAGCTTTGAAGAAGAATACTTTCCCTTTCGTTGTATGTGGTGGTAACGTTCCAATACGCATTTTCGTAGGAACCGTTATTCTTGTTGGGTACACGTGCCTCGTGGCATATACCGTTCTCGCTGAAGAGGATGCTCTTGGATGTTAAGGAGTCGATTTTGTCGGAAAGGTCAACCTTATATACCTTAGACTTGTCAACGTCACCGAGAAGATAATAGTCGCTCTCATCAACCTTAACGAAATCTGTAGAGGGGACGTCAACGCCGTTCTGGAAAACAACGTCTCCGTCACCGTAAGCGCGATAGGTTATGTTTACGTCGGCAGTACCGCTGTCCTCGCTTCTGAAGGTGAGGTTGTTAAGAGTACCATAGTTTCCTGCCATAAATGCTACGACTATATCGTCTTTTGCAGTCTTAAGAAGCTCCTGAACCTTAGCCTTTGCTCCTTCGAATGTGGCAAGCGGCTTTTCGAGAGTTCCGGGGTTGTTATCGTCTCCGTCTACAGCTACGTAAATATCAGCGTCATTACAGAGCTCGTACGTAGGCTCGGTAAAGCTTGAGAGGGGCATAGGCTCGGTGTAAGCAAGCTTATAGGTGAACTCGCGTGCATCGTCCTTCGAGTTGAAGCGTTCTATCATGATGGCGAACTCAGCACGTGTAGCAAGATCCTCGGGAGAGAGGGTAGCAGTACCGCCGTTCGTCTTACCTGTGATGATGCCTGTTCCTGCTGACCACTTGAAGCAGTCGGCAGCCCATGAGGCAACCTTTCCGCTGTCGGGGAAGCTTTCGATGGAGACGGTGTTTTTTGCGGTGTCAACGTGGCAGTATGCTGCGTAACGTGCAAACATGGTCGCAAGCTCCTGACGTGTGATGTTGCGGTCGGGTGAGAAGAGGGGATCACCCCATTCGTCCTCGCCTGTACCGGTTACAACACCGGCGTTATACGCCCATGCCGAAGCACCTGCGTAATATTCGTCCCCTTTAATGTCTGCAAATGGATTCTTGGCAGTGTCTCCTTTTCCGCCGTCGTTACGGTAGAGGACTGTAACGACCATGCCGCGGGTCAGGTTCATTGCGGGGGAGAAGGTGGAACCGTCTCCCGTACCGTTCATAAGTCCCGCCTCGTATGTATAGGCTACAGCATCGTAGTACCATTCGCCCTTCGGCACGTCCGTGAAGGGGAGTTTTTCTTCGGCGGAGCTTACGCCCGTAACACATATACTCAGAAGCATTACACCTGCAAGAATCGCTGAAAGAATTTTTCTCGCTTTCATTAGTTTGTCTCCTTTGATGGATAAAATTGGTTTACTGATTCAATTATACAGTAAAAGTATTCTTGGGTCAAGTGGGGTTGTGTGATATTACAACAAATATCCCGCGCCGAGGCGCGGGATACAGGTATTACTGAAGACCTATTTTGGAGAAATCTATTTCGAAGAACTTTCCACTTTCCTTGAAGCTGTAGTCTCCGTGTGTGGGATCGGTGAAGATGGGATTCACGTCAAGTCCGTATGTAACGTTGTTTTCCTTTTCGGCAAACTTATCGTAAATTTCACCGTAATTGATCTCAGAACCGATGATCATGTTGTTCTTCACAAAGTTGATGGTTGTGAAGAGACAGTCGGGCTTACCTACGTTTGCAGGGTCAATGTTGAAGTCATATACCTCGGGGAAGCGGGCATACCACTTTTCGTATCCGGGCTCGCCCTTTGCAGGTCTTTCTACGAAGAAAGACGTGTAAGTCTGATGCTCTGCTCCAAGCTCGGGAGTACCGTCAATTATGAGCTGATACATACCTGCGTTAGACATAAGGAAGTCTCCGCCATACTCGTCAAGGTTAACGTTTATGATGATGTTGTCATGGATGTTATTCTCGCGTCCGCCGTTAAGCGTAACCGCATGAGTACCGCCGTTGTAGAAGATATTACCGAATACCTCCTGACCGGATCCGCATTCATCAATATAAACGCCGTAGGATTCTCTTGATCTGCCGAGAGAATCGTACATATTCATGATAAGGTTATAGCAGATCTTGTTGCCTCGGCGAGCTTTTCCTCCGCCGTAGACAGCTCCAAAGTCCTTGGTGTTGTTTACCATATCGTCAAGCACGTTGTAACGGATGATCGCGTCAACTGTTCCGTTGAAAATGATACCTCCGCTGGCACCGTTTACAAGGTGATTGTGCTCAACTATGACGCCAATGTTGTCCTGGATAGAAATACCGGATCCGCCGAAATATTTGGGATCACCGAAATCGTGGATATAGTTGTTTCTGACAACGCTGTGGCATTCTTCAAAAAGGGTAATGTTACCGCCCGCATTGATGTAGACACCTCCGCTGACAAAGTTAGAAAACTCAGAGTTTTCGACGGTAACGTAGTCGCAACCCCATGTATAGATACACTGGTTGCCGCTGACGTATCTGAAGGTACATCCGTCAAACTTCAGATGGCTTGAAGTAAATGCATTGATTGCAGTATCAGCTGAGCAGGTGAATGTGAGTCCTTCGAAATTCAGATACTCGCTGCTGTCGATGCGAATAAGGCTGGCCTTATCAGTAATAGCATAGTCTCCGTGAGGATCGTATATGTAAAGCTGTTTTGTATTCTCGTCGAACCAATACTCACCCTTGTCATCGATCTGGTCAGAGAGGTTGTGGAAGAATACCATGTCTGTCGTACGTCCCTCATACATAAGCTGGAACTGATCAAGAGTGTAATTCAAAGGAGGATAATTCTCAAAATCGAAGGTCACGATGTCGGTGTCGGGAGCGTAAGACTTAATTGTAAACGTATCCACGAGCCAGCCTGTACGGAGATAACCGGTAATTCTCATACCTTCTGTTGTTTGGAAAGACTCTACAATAGACGGAAGAGCGCCTAAGAGCTTGATGCTGCTGCGATCATCTACGGTAGTGGTCATGTTTGAGTAGTAAACGTCTGATCCGTCATTATTCTTGTTGGGGAAACGTGCCTCATGGCAGAGACCGTCTTCACTGAAAAGTGCACTTCTTGTGGAGAATTTTTCAAATCTTCCCGTAAGATCTACCTTTTTGATCTTAGAGGTATCAACGTTGCCTAAGAGAGGGAGGTCATTATTATCAACAGGCGTGAATTCAGCCTCGTCGATGAGGCAACCGTTGGAGAATATTACCTCACCGTCTCCGTAAGCGCGGTAGGTGACGGGAGCTTTTTCAGTGCCTGCGTCATCAGCAGTGAATTGAACGGAAAGATTTCCGTAATTTCCTGCCTTAAATGCAACCACGATTTCGTCCGTAGCGTTCTTCTTAAGCTCGCGAACTTTGGTTTTTGCCGCTTCAAAGGTAGCAAGAGGCTTTTCAAGAGTACCGGGGTTGCTGTCGTTACCGTCAACTGCTACGTACACGTCAGCGTCCTTTATAAGGGGGAATTCCTTTTCTGTAAACTGCGAGTTGGGAACGGGGATCTCGTAAGCAATCTTATATGAGAATTCTCTCGCCGCTTCCTTATCGTTAAAGCGCTTGATGATGGTTGCAAACTCAGCTCGTGTTGCAAGATCTTCAGGGGAAAGGGTTGCAGAAGAGCCTGTACCCTTACCTGTGATGATTCCCGTGCCTGCCGCCCATTTTACGGTATCGGTAGCCCAGGAGGCAACCTTACCGCTGTCGGGGAAGGTGGAAATATCAGCTGTGTTCTTCGTGGTGTCAACGTGGCAGTAAGCCGCATAGCGACCTATCATTGTTGCCAGCTCCTGGCGGGTGATGTTGCGGTCGGGGGCGAAAAGGGGGTCGCCCCAGTCGTCAAAGCCTGTACCCGTTACGATACTGTTCTTATACGCCCATGCCGCAGCGGTCGCGTAGTACGCGCCGTCAGTAACGTCGGCAAATACTGCAGGGTACGTGCCTGCGGGAGCGCCGTCGTTACGGTAAAGAACGGTTACTACCATGCCTCTTGTCAGGTTCATCATGGGGGAGAACTTGGTTCCGTCTCCCGTACCGTTCATGAGACCTGCGGTATAGGTATAAGACACAGCGTCATAGTACCATTCACCTTCGGGCACGTCTGTGAAGGGGAGCTTTTCTTCAGCAGAGCTTACGCCTGTAACGCCGATACTCAGAAGCATTACAGCGGCAAGAAATGCCGAAATGATTTTTGTGATTTTCATTTGTTTATCTCCTTATGGTATAAAAATACACTACGTTTATTATACAGTAAGCGTTCGATTTAGTCAAGCATATTTGTGTGATCCAGCAAAACAAATATATCCCCCGTCAAAGGGCGGGGGATATATTGTAATATCGGTATTGCTTATCAATATCTGCCGATATTGTCGAAGTGATTGTCTGCAAACTTAGAGGTATCGGTAATTGAGTAATCACCGTGTGTGGGATCTGCAAAGAAGGGATTTTCGTCGTGAGAATACTCAATGTTGTTTCCGTATTCACCGAAGGTGAGGAGTGCTTTTCCTTGCTCGAGTACACTGCCGATAAGTGCGTTATCGTTTACAAAGTTGACTGTTCTGTAGATGCATTCGTATTTGTCAATATCCTTGATATCATAGGAGTATTCATACAGCATAGGCCATCTGTCGTACCACTTCTGATAGTTTTCACTTCCGACTGCAGGTCTTTGACTTATTTCGGTTAAATTCGCGTTATACGTGCCCTCGTTGATAACGATATCTCCGTTTTCATTCACCTCAGATGCGCCGAAATTATACATCATAAAGTCTCCGTATTCTCCTTCAGTACGAATTGAAACGTTGTCGTGGATGTTATTTTCTCGTCCGCCGTTTGATACGACGTCTCTGTCACCCGCGTTATAGAATATATTTCCATAGACCTCCTGGTCAAATGAGCCGTCTATATAAACGCCGTAGCAGCCGCCGCCTACACGGATGTTTTTGATGATGTTATATCTTACGATATTTCCGCGATGGAGAATGGTGTTGAAATTGTAGATCGCACCGTAATCGATGGTTGAGCTCATCATATTATCAAGGACGTTGTATTCCATGACGGTATCGATACAGCTTCCGAAGGAAATACCCGCGTGAGCACCGTTCAGAAATTCGTTGTGAGAAACTGTAGTGCCGACAAGGTTAGTAAGGTTTACAGCAGCACCGAAGGTCTGGGGAGATGAGAAATCGTGGAAATAGTTGTTGGTCACCGTTACGTGGGAAGGAGTGATGTTAGCAAGCTCGGGCCATGAACCGAAGAGGGTAACGCCCTTATCATAGAAGTTGAAGAACTCGCAGTTTTTAACTGTGATGTTATTTACTCTGTAGCCCCACTCGGTATAGATGCACGCGGAGCCTGCAACGTTACCGAAGGTACAACCGTCGAAGGTGATGTAATTGGCATCCATATCGATAGCGTCATCAGTTGCCGCGATGAAATCAAGACCTACAAAATTTATGTGTTCGACATCTTCCTTAAGTGTGATAAAGGTTCCTGCGGTACTGAGGTAATGCTGACCCTCAGGCTTGTATACATAGAGGATATTTGTGGACCTATCGAACCAGTATTCACCCTCTGCGTCGATCTGATCGGAGAGGTTGTGGAAGTATACGTAATCATCCATTCTGCCTTCCTCTGCGAGAACGAAGTCCTCAAGGGTGTAGCCGTTATCAAATGCGTGGGGATCGTCAAAATTGAAGGAGAGCACACCTGTCTTGGGATCGAATTCCTTTACCTTAAAGGTGTCAACCAGCCAGCCTGTGCGGAGCATACCCGTTACCTTCATGCCCTCAACAGTTCTGAATTTTTCAACGATACCGGGAAGGTAACCCTGAAGAAGAATGCTTTCTGTCTCGTTGTAGGTTGTGGTAACGTTCCAATACGCTTGCTCCTGGGGACCGGGCCTGTAGTTGGGTATTCTTGCCTCGTGGCACATACCTGTTTCGCTGAACATGATGTTCTTGTCAGAGAAATCCGTAACCTTGCCCGTAAGGTCGATCTTGTATACCATGGATTTGTCAACGGAACCGAGGAGGTGGTTATCACTCTCGTCCACAGGCTTAAAATCCTCTTTCGCAAGGAGGATACCGTTCTGGAACACTACCTTACCGTCGCCGTATGCACAGTATGTGATGGTGAGGCTTTCATTTCCTCCGTCCTCGGGAGTGAGTGTGACGTTATCAAGTACACCGTAGTTACCTGCCATGAACGCTACCTTGATCTCACCTGTTGTCTTGGTCTTCTTGATCTCGCGAACCTTAGTAACAGCCGCCTCAAAGGTGTCAAGCGGCTTATCCTTTGTGCCGGGGTTGTTAGCCTTTCCTTCAGTTGAAACGTATACGTCTGCGTCATCAACGAAGGGATAAGCCTTTTCCGTATACTGAGACTTTGCTACGGGAGCTGTATATGCCAGCTTGTAAGTAAACTCTCTTTCAGTATCTTTGTCGTTGAATCGCTTGATGATGGTTGCAAACTCAGCTCGTGTAGCAAGATCTTCAGGGGAAAGGGTTGCAGAAGAACCTGTACCCTTACCTGTGATGAT
>JAZUBZ010000057.1:0-4959 GCA_045638805.1 Eubacteriales bacterium | reverse complement strand
GTGTATTGTTTCCTAAGACCGCTTGGCCTCCGACTTGGCAGGTGCGGACTGCATCGAGCTTATGGAGATATTCGACAGACTTATCCCCAACAAGCACCTTGAAGACAGAATAACCGTGTCCATCGTTTCAGAGGATGCAATGGACGATAACGCAAGCAGTGAGCTTGCCGATATCAGACGAAGCATCCGCCGTACCCACGTAAAGATACGCGATATGCTTCAAAAGTACACCAGTGGGGACTCTAAGTATCTCCAGGAAAATATCGTAACCACCCGAGGCGGACGTTTCGTTATTCCCGTAAAGAGCGAGTACCGAAACGAAGTTAAGGGACTTATACATGACACCTCTCAGTCGGGTTCAACCTTGTTTATCGAGCCTATGGCTGTTGTTGAAGCGAATAATGAGCTAAGAACTCTCGAAGCACGGGAGGCTCATGAGATAGAGCGTATACTGTACGAGCTGTCTGCCGAGGTAGGAGATCATGCAGAAGCCATTAAGAATAACTATAGAAATTTAGTTGAGCTTGACTTTATATTTGCCTGTGCTGATCTTTCCATAATCATGAAGGCAACAAGACCTGTTATCACGGAAAAAAGACAGGTCATCTTAAACAGAGCGAGACATCCGCTCCTTGACCCTAAGCAGGTAGTACCCATCACCGTCACCATTGGTGGAGAATATTCAATGCTTGTTATAACCGGTCCCAATACGGGCGGTAAGACGGTTACACTTAAAACGACCGGTCTGCTTGCTGCGATGGCTCAATCGGGACTTCACGTTCCCGCAGATGATGATTCGGTGCTGTGCATTTTCGATGATATCTTCGCGGAGATCGGTGATGAACAGAGCATAGAGCAGTCCCTTTCCACATTCTCGTCCCATATGAAGCGCATCGTGGACGTGCTTTCCGATATGACAGAAAATTCTCTCGTTCTTTTCGACGAGCTCGGTTCAGGTACTGATCCCGTAGAAGGAGCTGCGCTTGCAGGCTCCATTCTTGAAGAGGTGCGTATGTGCGGAACACTTTGTGTTGCTACTACCCACTATGCGGAGCTGAAGGCGTACGCTATCGAGACTCCGGGGGTTATGAACGCTTCCTGCGAATTTGATATCGCAACTCTCCGTCCCACGTATCGACTTATTATCGGTACACCCGGTAAATCAAACGCGTTTGCCATCTCAGAAAAACTCGGACTTCCAGCCCACATCGTCGAAAGAGCAAACGGTTATATCGGTGATAATTCACGAAGCTTCGAAAACGTCATCGAAAAGCTTGAAGCGACACGAAGCGAGCTTGATCGCGAGAGGGAAGAAGCGGCGAGACTTAAGGAAGAATTTGAAGAATTCAAAAAGAAGAGTGAGGCAGAGCTTCAGCGCAGACTTGCAAATGCGGAAAAGGAAAGTGCAAGACTTATCGAAAAGGCGCAGAATCTGCTTGACGGCGCGAGAGCCACGAGCGAGTTTGTGTTTGCCGAGCTTGACGAAGCAAAGAAGGCTAAGAATTCCGATAATCTTGCCGAAAAACTTGCAAATGCAAAAAAAGATATCAGACAGCGAGTCAGAGAATATGACGATAAGCTTAATCCGATCATGGAAAAGCCGGACGACGGCTATGTCCTGCCACGCGAACTTAAGAAGGGTGACAAGGTCAGCCACCGTAACCTTGGTGTTGAGGGCGTGCTGCTTGAAGATCCGGATAAGAACGGAAACGTCTCAGTCCGTCTCGGTGCCGCAAAGATGCGTGTAAACGTCAAGGATCTTAAACTTATCGAAGATAATTCCAAGCAAAAGAAGCAGGACCCCAAGTCCACTTATAAGGCTGTGGTATCCCGCAATTTTAAGCCCGAATGTGATATCCGAGGGATGATGGGAGACGACGGATGCTTCGTTGTGGACAAGTATCTTGACGAAGCTTGCGTTGCAGGAATCAAGAGCGTTACAATCATCCACGGTAAGGGAACGGGTGCACTTCGTAATGCAGTATGGAAATTCTTAAAGTCTGACCGTCGCGTAAAAAGCTTCCGAGCGGGTCAGTACGGAGAAGGAGACTACGGAGTTACTGTAGTTGATCTGAAATAACGCCATTTTCCAAGTATTTACGACCGATTTGATAACATCACTTGCAAAAAACAATATTTTCTGTTATAATGTAATTTAGTAAATAAACAATACGTTTAAGAAAGGTATGATAATATGTCTTCCAAGAAATTGTTGGCTATTGACCTTGGTGCTTCCAGCGGACGCGGTATTCTCGGCTCATTCGACGGCGAGAAGATCGGTCTCAAAGAGGTTCACCGCTTTTCTAACGATCCCGTAATGATCCCCGGCGGATTTACATGGGACACACTCAGACTTCTCCATGAGATCAAGACCGCAACACTTCACTGCGCTCTCAACGAGGGTGGCGTTGATACCATCGGTATCGACACATGGGGCGTTGACTACGGTTACCTTGATAAGACGGGTGCGCTTCTCTCAAATCCCTATCACTACAGAGACAGCCGCACTGACAATATTCCCTCCTATGTCTTTGAAAACATTCTTCCTTGGGAAGAGCTTTATCGCGTAACGGGAATTCAGTCAATGAATTTCAACACCATCTACCAGATGGTAGCGGACATTAAGAACCGTCCTTGGCTTGTTGAGAATGCAGACAAGATGCTCAACATGCCTGACCTTCTCGGTTACTTCCTCACCGGTGAAAAGATGAGTGAGTACACCATCATGTCAACAGGTGCACTTCTTGACGCTAAGAAGCGTGACTATGCATACGATCTTCTTGATAAGTTCGGTATCAAGAAGTCTCTCTTCTGTGACCTCGTTATGCCCGGTACGTCCCTCGGACGTCTACTCCCCTTCGTTGACGGTGAAACGGGTAACACAGGCGCTACCGTTGTAAAGGTCGCATCCCACGATACAGCAAGTGCGGTTCTTTCCGTTCCTGCCAAGGACAATGACTTCCTCTACATATCAAGCGGTACATGGTCACTTATGGGTATTGAAAATCCCGAGCCTCTTCTCACAGACGAGTCTCTTAAGTATGACTTCACAAACGAAGGCGGAGTATTCGGTACCATCCGCGTTCTTAAGAACATCATGGGTCTCTGGCTCGTTCAGGAATCCCGCCGTCAGTGGAAGAGAGAAGGACTTAACTATTCCTTCGATGACCTTTCAAATATGGCGAAGGCTTCAAAGCCCCTTCAGTCTATTATCAACCCCGATGATGCTCTCTTCTCTCCCGCAGGAGATATGCCCGGTAGAATCCGCGAGTACTGTAAGGCAACAGGTCAGCACGTGCCCGAGAACGCAGGCGAGATCATTCGCTGTATCTTCGAGAGCCTTTCCCTCAGATACCGTTGGACAGCTGAAAAGCTTGAGAAGATGACCGGCAGAAAGTATTCCACCATCAATATCGTAGGTGGCGGGACAAAGGAAGAAATGCTTTCTCAGTTTGCAGCTGATGCATCCGGCAGACTTGTTGTTGCAGGTCCCGTAGAGGCTACAGCTCTCGGTAACATTGCAATGCAGGCTATCGCCGCAGGTGAGATAGCAGGTCTCTCCGAGGCAAGAGCAGTAATCTCTAACTCCTTCGATCGTAAGGAATATACCCCCGACACATCCATGAAGGCACAGTGGGATGAAGCATACGGACGATTCCTCAGCCTTATAGGCGAAAACTGATATTAAACTGAATTGGAGAAATATATTATGAACACCAATAAAATGTATGAAATGGCGAAAGAGATCTACGCAGAGCTTGGCGTGGATACTGACCGCGCTATTGCTGAAACTGCTGAGATCCCCGTATCCATCCAGTGCTGGCAGGGCGACGACGTAAGTGGTTTTGAAAATCCCGACGGAGTTCTCTCCGGCGGTATCCAGACAACAGGTAATTACCCCGGTAAGGCTACTACAATCGACGAGCTTAAGGGCGACTTTGACTTTGCTGCATCCCTTATCCCCGGTAAGAAGAAGGTAAGTATCCACGCGATTTATCTTGATAACGGTGGAGCAAAGGTTGAACGTAATGAGATCGAACCCAAGCACTTTGAAACATGGGTAAGCTGGGCAAAGGAGCATGGCTACGGTCTTGACTTCAATCCCACATACTTCTCACATCCTCTTTCTGCTGACGGTTTTACCCTCAGCAATCAGAACGAGGACATCAGAAGCTTCTGGGTAGAGCATGGTAAGCGTTCTTCCAAGATTTCCGAGTATTTCGGACGTGAGCTTGGTATGGTTTCCTGCAACAACCAGTGGACACCCGACGGCTTCAAGGATATTCCTGTATGTAAGGCAGAGTATAGAGAAACTCTTGCAAAATCATATACCGAGATATTCTCTCAGTACACAGATCCTAAGTATAACCTTGACTCTATCGAGAGTAAGGTATTCGGTATCGGTGCAGAAAGCTGTACGATCGGTTCCGGCGAATTTTGTCTTGGATGTGCTATCAAGCATGATAAGCTTGTCACTCTTGACACGGGTCACTTCCACCCCACTGAAGTAGTTTCCGATAAGATCAGCTCCACTCTTCAGTTCGCAAAGGGAATCCTTCTTCACGTTTCCCGTCCTGTACGTTGGGACAGTGACCACGTTGTAATCCTTGATGATGAAACCAAGGCTATCGCTTCCGAGATCGTTCGTGGCGGCTACGAGGACAGAGTTCATATCGGTCTCGATTATTTCGATGCCTCCATCAACCGTATTGGTGCATGGGCTATCGGGGCAAGAGCTATGCAGAAAGCTCTGCTTGCCGCCGCATTGGAACCGGTGGGACTTTTGCGTGAAGCCGAAGAAAAAGGCGACAACACCAGCCGTTTGGCATTGTTGGAAGATTTCAAGAGTCTGCCTTTCGGTGCCATGTGGGAAGCCTATTGCGAATATTGCAAAGTGCCCGGGTTCGGCTGGCTGAATCAAGTTAAAGAATACGAAAAAACTGTTTTGAATAAACGCTG
>JAZUBZ010000056.1:0-16790 GCA_045638805.1 Eubacteriales bacterium | reverse complement strand
CCATATCGTTTACTGCAAGGCTGAGCCTCTCTTCGTTGAGGAAGCTACAGTTGAGGCTCTCAAGGCTGAGTTTGAGGCATTCACAGCTCGTCGCTCCTTTATGCCTAAGGTAGTATTCGTTAAGGGTCTCGGTATGTTCACCGTAGGTGCAACGCTTAAGGAAGCGGCTACCGCATGTGCAGTATGGCACGATGCTATGAAGATCACAGTATTTGCAAGAAGCTTCGGCGGCGTATCTCATATGCAGCCCAGACTTGCAGACTTTATCGTAAACTGGGAGGTAGAAAGCTACCGCTCCAAGGTAAGCCTCGCGGCAGGTGCAGGTAAGTCTCTCACAGGCAAGATTGCTATCGTAACAGGTAGTGCTCAGGGATTCGGCGAGGGTATCGCACGTCACCTTGCTATGGAGGGTGCTGCTGTCGTTATCGCAGATATGAACGCAGAGGGTGCTGCAAAGACAGCTGCTGCGATTGCAGCTGAAACAGGTGCTGACACTATCTCCGTTGCTGTAAACGTATCCGACGAGGCAAGCGTTAAGTCTATGGTAGAGAAGACCGTTGCAGAGTTCGGCGGTATCGACGTATTCGTAAATAACGCAGGTATCGTTCGCGCAGGCTCTCTTGAAGAGATGACAAAGTCCAACTTCGAGCTTGTTACAGCCGTTAACTATACCGCATACTTCCTCTGCGCTAAGTATGCTTCCGCTATCATGAAGATCCAGAGAAAGATCTCTCCCGCATATATGTCCGACATTATCGAGATCAACTCTAAGTCCGGTCTCGCAGGAAGCAACAAGAACTTTGCATACGCAGGAAGTAAGTTCGGCGGCATCGGTCTTACACAGTCCTTTGCTCTTGAGCTTGCACCTTACGGCATCAAGGTAAATGCTGTATGTCCCGGTAACTTCCTCGACGGTCCTCTGTGGAGCGACCCCGAGCGTGGTCTGTTCGTTCAGTATCTGAAGGCAGGCAAGGTACCCGGTGCTAAGACTGTAGCAGACGTTAAGGCGTTCTACGAGTCCAAGGTTCCGCTCGGTCGCGGATGCCTCGTTGAGGACGTTGCTCGCGCAGTTCTTTACGTTATCGCACAGAAGTATGAAACAGGTCAGGCAATCCCCGTAACAGGCGGTCAGGAAATGCTTAAGTAATATATATAACGGGGGTGCTTCTTTTGAAGTACCCCCGTTTGCATAAATTGAAGTACGTGTATTGGCCTGTATCATAAAACAGGAGGTTATGCAATGAAGAATAGAATATTTACAAAGATTACCGTAATATATTCTCTTGTTACTTTGCTATACTATGTAGTAGTGCGAATAATATCCGAATGCCTTGAGATGGATCATGTTTCAAGGGTAGAACTCGGAAGTACGACAGGTGTTATTTACTTTGCAGTATTTCTTTTGTCAATTTGTTTTAAAATTATATCACTCTTTTTCATCAAAAAACGTTTCGGTATTTTAGTTTCTTTATCAATTTTCTGGAGTGCGGTAAAGCATATTACATTGGGGTCAAACATTATTGGGGGATTATTGTGTCTTGCGTTGGTTGCGGCATTTTTCGTATTTCTTGTAGGCTTGATAACAGGAAAAATTCACAAAAACGCACTTATCAACGTTGTGATCTCGTTTGTTATAGTAGTACCGATTTGTTTCTTGGCATTTGTACTGTCAACATATGAAATATACGAAACAACCGATTATTATGCGAGTCCTGATAATGCTTACGTAGTTGAAAGAATTGTAACCTACGATATACATAACGAACCCATTGAACAATTTATTTATTTGCGAAAAAACAGATATTTTAATATAGGGATGTTGTATTTATGTGATCAGTATAATTATATTAACGGAGCCAAAAGGTACCTTTACGAAGACAAAATCCCGTCCGGTATTAGCTGGATCGATAATGACACTTTCGAGATTGATGAGGAAACGTATGAGGTATCGACGTATATAAAGTAGAATAATTTTTTAAGAATGAAATATAAAATCAAAGCTCACCTTTCCAAAATCGGAAAGGTGAGCTTTGATTTTTATATGTAAACTATCATTCTTCACTTTTCTGTGTCTTCGCAAGAAGCTTCAGCGCATCATAAATTCCGCGCAGACCCGTCACATCCTCGGGAATCTGACTACCACTCTTTTCAGCATCCTTCTTAAGCTGACTGAGTGGAACTGCGATATTCGTAAATCCAAGGCGCTTTGCTTCGGATATGCGCTGGTAAACACCGGGCACGGCACGGAATTCACCTGATAGACCGATCTCACCCATTACGATGAGCTCATGGGGAACGGGAATATCCTTCATTGATGAAATAAGCGCAAGTATTATCGCCGCGTCTGCAGACGGATCGTCGATGCTCATACCGCCTACTACGTTGAGAAATACGTCACAGGTGGAAAAACGTAGTCCGAGTCGTTTTTCGATGACTGCAAGTATCAGACACATTCTGTTGTAGTCAATACCGTCTGCAGTTCTTCGTGGAGACGGGTATGATGTGGGCGTAACGAGCGCCTGAACCTCAGCAATTATAGGTCTTGTTCCTTCCATGATACAAACAGCACAGCTTCCGGAAACCCCCTCGGGTCTGCCCTCAAGCATCGCCGCTGAGGGATTGTCAACTGAAATAAGACCCTCAGATGTCATATCGAATACACCAATCTCGTTGGTACTTCCAAATCGGTTCTTTATAGCGCGGACGATTCTGTGGGCCTGTGTTCTCTCACCCTCAAATGAAAGCACAGCATCAACCATGTGCTCAAGCACCTTAGGACCGGCTATACCCCCCTCCTTGTTTACGTGACCTACGATGATAAGGGAAGTACCGTCCGCTTTAATACGTGCGATAAGTCTGTTTGCCGATTCACGTACCTGAGTCACACTGCCGGCACCGGATGAAATACCCGAACAAACGAGCGTCTGAATTGAGTCGATAATCATTATATCGGGACATACTCGCTCATATTCCTTCAGTATGTTGTCCACCAGCACCTCGTTATGTACGTACATCTGAGTTGGGTCAACACCTAGGCGGTTTGCCCTCAGCTTAAGCTGTGAACGGGATTCCTCACCTGAAACGTAAAGTATCTTTACGTCGTCGCCGAGAGTTCCGCAAAGCTGCATCAGAAGGGTAGATTTACCGATACCCGGCTCACCCGCAAGAAGTACAGCAGAGCCAACCACAATACCGCCGCCCAGTACGCGGTCAAATTCGGGTATCATGGTGGATACTCTCATATATTCGGGAATGTCGAGCCCATGGAATGAAACAGCTGGTTCTCCGCCGACGACGGCGGAGGTGGCGGTAGGAGAGGACTTTACGTCTCTGTAGGTCTCCTCCTCAAAGGAGTTCCACGCACCGCATGAGGGACATTTTCCAAGCCATTTTGGACTTTGATAATCACATGCCGTGCATGTGAAAACTGTTTTAGGAGCTTTCATTTTTTATATTCCTTAAAATTTAATATTATATTTAGTTTACGGAGTACCTGACGAAATATTCTGCGGACGGCACGAATATTGACGCAGCAAGCTTTAACTGATAAGATGGGGTATTAAGGGATCTTGCCTCGTCGACGTTTGATAAAAAGCCGCATTCCGTAAGTATTGCGGTGGTGTTTATGTTCTTCAGCAGATATATCGAGCTGTCAGCCGCCTTTGGTACTCTTTCGTTATACGGCTGAACGTGGCTTTTTACGAATGACTGTACACTTTCGGCAAGAGGTCCCGAATCGGGAGAATTATTGCTGTAGTAGACTTGAAAACCTTTTACGGATTCCGACGGAAACTTGTTCATATGTATACTGAGAAACAGTACCGTGTCAAGCTCCTCTGCCATACGGAGTCTGTTCTTGAGGTCAAGTGACTTTTTACGTCCCTCGTAGCTTTCAAGCTCACCATATCTGTCGTAGAGGAGTGTGTCCTCTTCTCTGGTCATCTCATATGGAATACCGAATATGAGACACAGACTTGCAATATCGCGTGACACAGACAGGTTCAGATCTTTTTCAAGTACGCCACCGACAGATGAGGCACCTCCGTCCTCACCACCGTGGCCGGCGTCAATAAGTATGATAGGCGGGGAAGATGGAACGGTACCGTTTTCTTCACCTGTAGACACAGTAGTTTCAGCAGAGGATGTTTTGCCATCGATTTTTACAGCCGTTGTGAGCCTTCCGCTATCAGTGATGGTAGTTCCGCCAATGCCGAGTATCCCGATTGACAACGACAGCAGAACGAATCCAAATGCTGTAAAGCACAGCGCCGTAAATATTGCAGACAGGGTCTTGTTTTTCATAGGATAAAGCCTTTCGTAAATAACGTATACGTATTATTCCTATGAAACATGATAAAGGATTATTCTGTCAAAGTTTGTACTTGAACTCATCGTTTAGAATAGCACATGTACCGACCGACACGTAAATACCGTCAAGAAGAAGTGAGTCTCTTTTCACACCTTCAAAAACCATGCCAACCTTTTCCATAACGTGGCGGCTGTTGTCATTTCCGATCATGTATCTTGCGTCTATACGTCTGAGACCCAAAGTTTCAAAACCGAACTCAAGAACTTTCGTAAGAGCCTCGGCGGCAATACCTCGGTGCCACCAAGCACGGTTAAGTACGTATCCAACCTCAGCAGAATTATTTGCAAAATCAAATGAAGTAAAACCGCATGTACCGATGAACTTTCCTGTATTTCTGTCAACAATACCCCAATCGTAAAACTCACCGGCACGGTATCTGCCTTGTAGGTATGAAAGATAGTGTCTTGTGAAGTTAAAGCTGTCGTGGGGCTTCCATAAAAGATATTTTGTAACAGCGGGGTCGGAGGCGAACTCGAAGTAGTCTTCGCTATCGCTTTTTAGTATTTTTCTGAGTGTCAGTCTCTCAGTAGCAAGAGTAGGCGGCTCCTTAAAATACATAAGCAGAGTACGTCTGTCCAGATTTGTCACCTCCCTAAGTTATTTCTACATTATTATACTGCAAAAAGAAAAATATATCAACATAATTAATAATATTTTATGTCTGCACGATAAATTTACAAATTCATATTTACTTTGTGACGAAAATATGATAAAACTATATAAGCGGTATTTTCTTCATTCCGTTTGCGTATGATTAAATGAATACGTAGATCACGGAGTAGTATATGAAAAAGAACATATTTGTATGGAAACGTGTGCTGATACTTACTGCGGTGTTTGTGATCGCTGTTGTTACAAGTGCTTTTGCAGGTACCCTTGCGGTATCGGACACCGTGTATTTTCCGCTGTCTGACGTGCGCTCTGCCGTGTCCCTCGCGGATGCTGCGGTGTATTCTCTCGAGCATTGTACGTCATCTGTGCTTCAGCTTGCACTTTTGTTCGTTTCATCCTTTTCTTTGTTTTCATTTGTGTGTGCGGCCTCGGTCTTGCTGTACCGTGGTATATCCCTTGGCTTTGCGGCATCGCTTATTTCCCGTGGCGCCGTTATGGCAACTGACGGCGGGATAATGTCCTTTAAGTCCGCACTGCCGCTGCTTATCCTGTATTTTGTATGCAGTCTGCTTATGATATGTCAGTCGGCAGTTTCTGTATCTATATCGTTTTCTTCACAGGGTATTCCGAAGAAAAAACGCTGTCTTTCATTCTGTGCCTGCTTTACCGTGATATCGGGTACTGTTTTCCTTATCGATATGGTTAAAGTATGGCTTATTTGAATACTGATAATTAGTCTGAAAAATCAAGGGGACGCGGTCGTCTCTTTGACATGACGGAGGTTAAAAATGTCCCATAAAGATGAAAAAAAAGAAACTTCGAAATTTAATCCCTTTTCGTGGATGACACGCGACGGTATCGGCGTTGAAGATGACGAGCCGCCGATACTTGACAATCCCGGTATAAAGAATTATTTCAAGCTTATAGGCAGAAGATTTAATCAGATAGTTACCATCAACCTGATGCTTCTCATCGGTAACTTCCCCATAGTCTTCGCACTTGCTGTTTTGTCGGGTTATTTTTCGATTAATTCCACAGCGCCCGTATATTCCGTATTTGCACAAGTGAACGGTGCACACATGTGTCAACCGTCTGCATACACGTCTGCAATATTCGGAACTTTTGCAAGTCAAGGGGACATCGTGGTATTGTCAACTACGGACTACGTGTTCATAGGACTCACGTTCCTCGTTCTTTTGACCTTCGGTTGCGTTATGGCGGGGAGCGTTTATCTCTTCCGCGGAATGATAAGAGACGAGCACATCTTTATTTGGCACGATTTTTGGTACTGCATCAAGAGAAATTTCAAGCAGGCTATCCCCTTCGGTATATTTGATCTGCTGATCACTGCAGTTATCATGTACGATATCGTATTCTTTAACCTGAATTATTCTCAGAGTATCGCAACGATGATGATGTTCTTTGCTTCTCTTGTTCTTGCGGTCCTGTACATCATTATGCGAATGTACATATATCCAATGATGATTACATTTGACCTTTCCATCGGAAAGTTGTTTAAGAATGCGCTTCTGTTTACCATTCTCGGTATCAAGAGAAATGCGGTAGCTGTTCTCATCATTGCTGCAATAACAGCAATAGACTTCTTTATGATAGGCGTATTTATGCCGGTTGGAATACTTCTTCCTTTTGTTATCGTATTTTCACTTCTCACGTACACGGGGGTATATTGGGCATATCCGGTTATCTCCAAGTATATGATCGAGCCTTATTATAATAAGGACGGTACGCCTAAAACCGAAAAGTACACAGGCGATACTGAATTAATTGAAGATGTAATTGCTGAAGAATAATAAAATCAGCCTCTCGGCCGTAAAAAAAAGCGTGCTGAGAGGTGTTTTTTTACCATTTAACACTATAAATAAAATAAAAAGGTTGATTTTTTTAAAAAAATATGATATAGTAAAAGTGTATATCTATTTGAAGAACCCTGATTGGAGGATATACTCAGATGAATCGGATCAATTACAGCTTAGAATGTGATAAGCTTCTTGAAGAAGCGGTAAAGAGCGGTAAAAATAAACTTCTTTTGCACGTATGCTGTGCGCCTTGCTCGTCTTCCGTTATAGAGTATCTCGAAGAGAAGATGGACATCACGCTTTATTTCTATAACCCCAATATTTCGGACAGGGAAGAGTTTTTCTACCGTCTTTCCGAGCTTCAGCGCTTCGTTGAGGAACGACCCGGTAAGAAGTTTCCCATCATGACACCTCAGTATGACCCGAATGAGTTTTTTGCTATGGCAAAGGGGCTTGAAGAGCTTCCCGAGGGCGGTGCGCGATGCTTTGACTGTTATGACATGCGTCTCAGAAGGACTGCCCAAGCGGCTGTTGAAGGAAAATATGATTTTTTCACCACCACACTCAGCGTCAGCCCGTATAAGAATGCGGAAAAGCTTAACACTGTGGGATGTGCCATAGGTGAGGAGTACGGTGTGAGATATCTTACCTCAGATTTTAAAAAGAAAAACGGATATCTGCGTTCTATAGAGCTTTCCAGTGTGTATAATTTATACAGACAGGACTTTTGCGGATGTGTTTTCTCACAGGCAGAGGCTGAAAAACGCAGAGCTCAGCGACAGAATTAATACGCTCCGATTTGATGTTAAAAGGCAGCGATGCTGCAGATAGGAAATTATCATGTTGTCTGCATTTAAAAATTTTATAATAACGTTACTTATAGCCGCGCTTGTGTTCGGTCTTATAGGTTTTTTTACAACAAGGTATCTGTCCGATATCATAACGGACATCCTCGACGGAAATAGTTCAGGTGCCCCCGTCATCAATGCTCCCGAAGAAACGGAGGATGAAGACGACAAAGTTCCCGATGATTTGAAGGTTCCGGACGGAGAATCGTTTACTATGCTTTTTGTGGGAACGGATTACAGACCTGACCTTTATACCAACTATTATACGACTATCGAAGAGATTCAAAAAATTGTGGATGAAGCAAAAAACAAAACAACTGATGAATCTCAAGAGTCAACATCCGACGATAAAAAGACATCTACAGAGAAGGCTGACAGTAAGAAAGAGTCTGTAACAACGTCGAAGTCACGCGAAAAAGACGATCCAAAGGAAATCAAGGAACCGGACAGCGTTTTGAAAACGGATATCCGTTATATCAGAGCGACCTGGATCGTTCTCGTCAGAGCGGACAAGGAAAACAGGGAATACGTTTCCTGCTATATTTCGCCCGAAACTGCCGTTACTGCCCCTTGCGGTGACAGTGACCTTGGCGAGGTATACGGTCTGTATGGACTTAATACTTTGTCTGAATTTATCAGTGCTATGACCGGTCTTGAGATAGACTATCATTTCGTTCTTGACGCGCAACATCAGAAGAAGCTTGCCGATGTTTTGGGTGGTGTGGAATTTGAGCTTGATACTGACATCTATACTGCAAAAGAAGAATTTATTTCCGTTAAGCCTGAGGAAAGTGATACTACTGACGAAAGTTCAAGCGAAACTGTAGCTGAGTCTGATTCCTCTGAATCCGGATCTGAGCCTGAAGAAAAGAAAGTTGCGCTGAAAAAGGGCAAGCATGAATTCGGCAAGGATACAGCAGAGGCGATCAATGCCTTTAAGGAAAAGAGCGGTGCTGATATAGACGTTAAATCAAAGTATATACTTGAGATAGTTGAGCAGTATCTCTTTAAGGTATCCGCTACAGAAACCGAGCAGCTAGAAAAGAATCTTGATAAGCTCATAACTCTTAGTTATATAGACAATCCCGACGGAACACCTGCACAGGACTATAAATACGATATCAACGATCCCTATGCAACGAAGGCGACGCTTGCGTCGGATTTCGATTCAGAGGACACGGAGTTCTATAAGTCCATGCTTGAAGCAATACAGTATTTTGAATACGTAGAGCTTAACTATCCGGGATCGTACTCTGATGACGAAGGTTTGTTCCGACCTGATATTAAAGCTGCTCTTTCTCAGTTTGAAAAATACAGAGAAAACAGCACTAAGAAGGATGCTTCCTCAAATGATACCGAAGAAACTACCGGTATCGAGGGTTAATGCCCACAATAAATTATGCTAATCAATATTTAATATACACATATGGAAATTGAAAGGAATTAGAAAAATGGCACGCATGAAGAATACTGAAAAGACAATGGATAAGATCGTTGCTCTCTGTAAGTCCAGAGGATTTGTATATCCCGGCAGTGAGATCTACGGCGGTCTTGCAAACACATGGGACTACGGTCCTCTTGGTGTTGAGCTTAAGAACAACATCAAGGACGCATGGAGACAGAAGTTTATCCGCGAGAACAAGCTGAACGTAGGTCTTGATTCAGCTATCCTTATGAATCCCCAGACATGGATCGCATCCGGTCACCTTGGCGGATTCTCCGATCCTCTTATGGACTGTAAGGAGTGTAAGACCCGTCACAGAGCCGATAACCTTATCGAAAACTTCGACGGTACAAACGTAGCAGGTTGGTCCAACCAGCAGATGATGGACTACATCAATGAAAAGCAGATTCCCTGTCCCGATTGCGGCAAGCATAACTTCACCGATATCAGACAGTTCAACCTTATGTTCAAGACATTCCAGGGAGTAACTGTGGACTCTAAGGCTGAGATCTATCTCCGTCCCGAGACCGCACAGGGTATTTTCGTAAACTTCGCTAACATCCAGAGAACCAGCCGTAAGAAGGTTCCCTTCGGTGTAGCGCAGGTTGGTAAGTCCTTCAGAAACGAGATCACTCCCGGTAACTTTATCTTCCGTGTACGTGAGTTCGAACAGATGGAGCTTGAGTTCTTCTGCAAACCCGGTACAGACCTTGAGTGGTTCGAGTACTGGAGAGGCTTCTGCCGCGATTGGCTCCTTAGCCTTAACATCAAGGAAGAGAACCTCCGTCTCCGCGACCACTCTCCCGAGGAGCTCAGCTTCTATTCCAAGGCAACAACAGACTTCGAGTACCTTTTCCCCTTCGGTTGGGGCGAGCTTTGGGGTATCGCAGACAGAACTGACTATGACCTCACTCAGCACATCAACACAAGCGGTAAGAGCCTTGACTACTTCGATCCCGAAACCAACGAAAGATATATCCCCTACGTTATCGAGCCTTCTCTCGGCGTTGAGCGTCTCTTCCTCACCATCCTCACAGAGGCATACGACGAGGAGATCGTTGACGAGGCTAAGAACGACACACGTGTTGTTCTCCACTTCCATCCTGTTCTTGCTCCCTTCAAGGCAGCAGTTCTTCCTCTCTCCAAGAAGCTTTCCGAGCAGGCTTCCAAGCTTTGCGACGAGCTTTCCCGTGACTTTATGGTTGACTATGACGAAGCAGGTTCTATCGGTAAGAGATACAGAAGACAGGACGAGATCGGTACTCCCTACTGCATTACATACGACTTCGAGTCCGAGAACGACGGCTGCGTAACCGTTCGTGACCGTGACACAATGGAGCAGGAAAGAGTTCCTATGGCTTCTCTCAGAGAGTACCTCGCAGCAAAGATCAGATTCTGATTTTTGACTGAGTATTTTTACTCTGAATCTTGACATCAGCCGACGTGCTCGGCGGAACGGAGCGCAGTATGACTTACACATTACAAACAGCAGCATCTGTTGCGGAATGTTCAGACCGCGGCGGTGAGCTTATATCCTTTGTTACAGACGGAATCGAGTACGTATGGGATGGGGATCCTAAGTATTGGTCCGGTCAGGCGCCTCATTTGTTCCCCGCAGTATGCTCGTCTCTTAACGGTCACGTTACCTATGACGGTGTGGAATACCCAATGCCCAAGCACGGTATCGTCCGTGGAGAGGTATTCAGAGTAGTTGAGCTTGCTCCCGATTTCATAATATTTGAACATAAGTGGAGTGAGGAAACGCTTAAGTTTTACCCTGCAAAGTATACGTTAAGAGTGGCTCACCGCCTCAGCGAAAACGGTTTTTCTACCACGTATACGGTAACGAGCGAGAATGACGCTACGTTCTGCCTCGGAGGTCACCCCGCATTCCGTTGTCCTCTCCCTGAGGGCGGCACGTTTGAGGATTACGTTCTCAGATTCAGAAACGCCGTCGGATCCGTTATGTCTGTTACAAAGAACGGATACATGGATCCCTCCGTGCCTAAGCTTCACCGTATAAAGGATAATGTTCTTCCTCTAAAGTATTCCGACTTTGACGAGGATGCGATGATTATCGAAAACCTTCCTTCTAAGGTGGTCGACCTTGTATCCACGGTTGACGGCCACGGATTCCGCTTCCGCTTTAAAGGATTTGATGCCCTCGGAATATGGACTCCCATAGGACTTAAAGCGCCCTTCGTGTGTCTTGAGCCTTGGTGCGGTCTTCCCGCAGACGTAAGAGAAAGCGGACTTGCAGAGGATAAAAAGTATGCAAAGAAAATATCCGCAGGTGAAGAATTTACCGTAGGATACAGCGTGTCAATAATTTGATATGTTAATGTTAAGATGCCTTCTTCGAAACTGAAGAAGGCATCTTGATGAAAAAATAGTTCTGTATATAGCATAAGCTCATCAGTACCCATATGAAAGGATATAAAATATGGATCTTTGTAACCGTTCGGAAGTAAAACGCCTTCTTGATAAATACGGTCTCGCGCCTAAGAAGGCATTCGGTCAGAACTTTCTTATAAATCCTACAGTACCTCGAATGATCGCAGAGAACTCCTATGCTCTCGCGGCGTCAACACCCAGCGACGGACCTCACGCAGTGCTTGAGATCGGTCCCGGAGTAGGTGCGCTTACGTGCAGGCTCGCCGAGATGTACGACAGAGTAGTTGCCGTTGAGATAGACCGCGGTCTTATCCCCCTGCTCGGTGAAAGCCTTGCGGACTATGATAACGTAGAGGTAGTTGAAAGCGATATCATGAACGTTGACCTCCCAACCTTTATTGAAGAAAAATTCGGTGATATTCTCTCCGCGGGCGGAACCCTCAGCGTTTGTGCAAACCTGCCGTATTATATTACTTCTCCCGTTATAATGAAGCTGGTTGAGTCTTTCCCCATGTCAGCACCCCTTCCTTATGCGGCAATTACCGTTATGATACAGCTTGAAGTGGCCGACAGACTTGCTTCTGAGGCAGGCGACAGCGAGTACGGCTCGGTAACAGCCTCTCTCGCACTCAGAGCGGACGTAGAGAAGCTTTTGAACGTTTCAGCGGGTAACTTCCACCCTGCACCTAAAGTGGCATCAGCGGTAATAGGAATCATCCCTCACGGTGGTATCTGCCAGATATATCCCGAATATAAGACTTCCTCTCTTGATCCCGATACTCTCGGCAAAAAGACAGTCGAGCTTATCGGCCTTGCCTTTGCACAAAGAAGAAAGACCTTTGTAAATGCGGTAAGTGCCAAGTATCCTAAGGATAAGATTTCAGAGGCACTTGAAGCGGCAGGCATGCGAGCAGATATCAGAGGCGAAAAGTTATCACCACGCGATTTCTGCATGCTGGCGGATCTGTTGAATAGATAAATTGAATACAAATAAATACAGCCTCCGACGGTTAAATCTCGTCGGAGGCTGTTTTCGTGTATACTAAAATATCAAAATATGATATAATTATTTTAATAAAAATTAAAATCACCCAATGAAAGTCCCTTTTCAGACACTTTATAGACGAAAGGCAGGTGAAAGTAATGGATTTAAGTATAATTGAAAACTATGTTGAGCAAGTATATGGTTATGCGGTGGGACATACTTATTCTCGCGAGGAAGCTGATGACCTGTCGCAAGAAATTCTTTTTACGGTAGTAAATGAATTACATAAACTGAGGGATAAAAGTAAATTTGAACCTTGGCTTTGGGGAATAGCGAAAAACGTTACTAAGTGTTACAGACGTAACATGGGGAGATTGCGCGCGAATTTTTCCTTTGATATTCCCGATGATCTTGTTTATGAAGAAAACTTTGACGATGAATCAGAAATCGTGTATGACCTCTTACGTACAAAAATAGCCATGCTTTCTTCAATTTACCGTGATATCATTATTCTTTACTATTATGACAGCCTTTCGACTAAGAAAATTTCCGAGAAGCTCAATATTCCTGAAGGAACTGTCACCTGGAGGCTTTTTGAGGCTCGGAAAAAACTGAAAAAGGAGTACACAAAAATGACGGAAACAGCTCTTCGCCCCATTAAAATGTATGTCAGTATATACGGAAGCGGTAATTATAACGGAGACACGATTCCGTTTCCAAATAAGTATATCAGCGACGCTCTTTCACAAAATATTCTCTATTATTCTTATGAAAAACCTGCAACAGTTGAGGAACTTTCAAAGTTGAGCGGAGTCCCTGCGTTTTACGTTGAGGAAAGAATTGACAATCTGTTAAGGCATGATGCGATAATTGAGGTATCCAAAGGCAGATATCAAACCGATTTTATAATTTGGTCTGATAAATACGGCAAATTTTGTGAGGAAAATGCAGAAAAATTACTGTTACCTGTAATGGATAAGATGATTAGTGCAATCAAATCCGTTGCTAAGGAAGCGGCTGAAATTGATTTCTACAAAGCTGGCAGAGACGAGTCCGATCTGCTTTATCTTTACGGAGCTCTTGCTTTTGATTATTTAAGCTGTAAATATTGCAAATTACCGTATCCTGACATCAAGACTAAGTATGACGGATTTAGGTGGAACTATATCGGCAGTATGGAAAGCGGAAAGTATAAAAGAGTAAAGCTCTGCACACAAAAATGTGCTAATAACGAAAGCAGAGGGAAATTTTCTCATACAACATACTGGGGAATAAATGGTATATCTTTCAGGAAGATGATGTATGACAATTATATTAACGTCTGTGAGGACATCATTTTCAGCGGTAAATCAGATGATATGTACTCTGTTGCTGAAGCAATAAAAGAGGGTTATATAATAAAAAATGAAGACGGGAGCTTTCACGTTACGGTTCCGTGTTTTACTGCAGAACAGAAAAACAGGTTTTATGAAATCGTAGAAAGATATTTTGCAGGTCTCATGCCTGAATACATAACGATTACTGAAAAGTTTATTTTCGATTATAAAAAGCTTTTCCCGAAGCATTTGAGCGACGATGTTGACCGGTGGTGTCAAAATGTGTTCGTTGCTTTGTACGTATCAATAGTTGAATACGCACAGAAACGTGGAGACTTTGAGATGCCGTCCGAGAATTGTTATTGTGATGTGATGAAAGGAAGATAAGAATTAACGCCGAAAGGAACCTTAAAGGTTACTTCCTGCGTTCTGTAATCGTTAAACAGTTTTCGATAAGTTGTTACTATCAAAGGCTGTTTTTTTACCCGTTTGTATAATTAATTAACCAATAGTTAAATTGTTGTATCCTATGCTTCGCTTGAAATCCCACGATTTTATGTTATACTATAATCAGAAACGGGCCTGTTTACTTTACCTACAAGGAGAATGATTATGGAGTTGAACATTGGAATGAACATTAAACGTTTGCGCCTTGCTAAAGGATTGACACAAGAGCAGCTTGCAGAGCTTTTGACGATCTCAACGGCGGCAGTAAGTAAATGGGAAGCAAAAAACACATATCCAGATATTACGATGCTGTTTCCTCTTGCGGAGATATTCGGCGTTACAGTTGATGAACTTTTAGGATACGATGAAGCGAAAGCAAAAGCGGATGTGGATAAAATACTTGCCGAATATCAACGTTTATATGTAGAAGGTAGATTTAGCGAAGGCAAAGAATTGATTTGCAATGCACGAAAGAAATATCCCCATGACTACCGCATTATGAATAAGTATATGTGGGATATAGCAGGCGGAACTGCCGGAAATGACGCAGAAACTTTACTGAAAAACAAGGACGAATTGAGACAGTTATGCGATTGTATTTTGGAAGGTTGTACCCAAGATGATCTTCGCGCTGAAGCAATCAATATGAAAGCAAAGCTTCTTCACGCCGCAGGCGATACTGACGCGGCACTTGAAATTCTTTCAAAACTCCCATCGTGGCACGCTCCAATGATTAAAGAACAGCTTTTCGGTAAAGATACTGCTGAATTCTGTTATTGGAATAAAAGGAACTGCTACGGTCTTATGGATGTAATGTCTATCAAACTCGCACGTATCATTCGCTTCGATCCTACACTTTCGGTAACAGAAAAGATCGAGCGTCTTGAAACCATGGCAGAAGCGTTTGCAGAAATGAGCCAAAAGAAAGATCTTGAATTTTTCTGTATTGGAGAAGAAGCTATATATGCACTTTTGGCGGGTATGCTTACGACAGACAACGTTCCCATTGAAAATGTGATTCGTATCAGAGAAAAGCAATTTGCTTCAATGGAAAGAATGATGGAACTTGCCGAAATTGATGAAGTTCTTAAGGGACAAATTCAATCAACTTATAAAACCGACGATATGGTTGCTTGGGAGCTAAATCGTCTTTTGAACTCACCTCATCCGCAGTTCAAGAAGTTGAGAGATAATCCAAAATATATGGAAATGCTCTATAAGTAGGCACGATAAAGACAGCCTCCGACGGTTAAATCTCGTCGGAGGCTTGTTACACATTTACAATATCAAATGCTGTTTTTTGTTGTCTTTGCTATTTGACAATTAATGTTTATGTGTGCTAAAATATAGGTGGTTATCAACCATCTGTAACGATACAATCGTACTGATCTGCAACTGAATCAACGCTAAATGGAGGTTATTATGAATTTCGTACATCTTAGAATATTTAGCAAAGATCTGGATACCGAACTCATAAGAGAAAATCTTCAGCTTTCACCTGATGTTATTGGCAAACCCTATGAAACAGAAAAGGGAAGAATGACGTCATGGACATATACTGAAGAAGCAGATGAAGAAAGTTTAAACGGTGTTATAGATAATTTGACAAGAAGGCTATATGAGAAAAAAGAATTCATTTCAAAACTTTCAGAGTTAGAAAATGATGTCTATTTGGTTATAGCGCACTATGTTGAAACATATCAAAGAATTATATCTATTGACAGTAGTTTGCTCAGCATGCTTGGAGAAATGAAGATAGAATTAGTTATAGATATAATGGCTCCTTAAATTGTATCACAATACAAACACCCACTTATCGTACGGTAAGCGGGTGTTTTCATATGCGTTATATCATCCCTCAAGCTTTTCGAAAGCTTCATCCTCAAACTGACGCATATAAAGGCTGTGATAATATCCCTTTGCCTTCATAAGCTCTCGGTGTGTACCCGACTCAACTATCTTACCGTCACGAACCGCCAGGATGATGTCGCAGTTTACGATAGTAGACAGTCTGTGAGCGATAATGAATGAGGTGCGCTCAGAGATAACAGTCTCAACCGCATCTTGGATCAGTCGCTCTGTCTCCGTATCTACGGATGATGTAGCCTCGTCAAGGATCAGTATCTTAGGGTCTGCAAGAATAGCACGTGCGAAGGAAATAAGCTGTTTTTCACCGGTTGAAAGGTTTCCGCCGCCTTCACCTGCTTCACTGTCAAGACCACCTTCAAGCCTGTCGATTATCTTATCGGCAGAAACAGTCTTGAGAGCCGCCATGATCTCTTCGTCAGTTGCATCAGTCTTTCCGTAACGTAGATTGTCTCTGATGGTTCCAGAGAAAAGATGGGGAGTTTGAAGCACGTAACCGATGTTTGAGTGGAGCCAAAGCTGGCTTCGCTCTTTTGCGTCTCTACCATCTATCTTGACCACACCTTCAGTAGGCTCAAAGAATCGGCAAACAAGGTTTACAAGCGTAGATTTTCCCGCGCCCGTCTCACCCACGATAGCAACGTTGGTGCCGCGGGGAACTTTAAGATCAAAGTGCTCAAGCACCATTTCCT
>JAZUBZ010000055.1:0-8397 GCA_045638805.1 Eubacteriales bacterium | reverse complement strand
ATGTATCTGCGGAAATATCCGAATGCGGCAGGGCTGTCCGTCGTATTTGAAACCAGCAGACGGGGAGCCTTTTTAACACCAAGCTCCTGACACAGTCTTTCGTATATAGCTACAGTCTCTTCTTCTGCGGGGCTTGAAGTTTTCAGCACCAGCCTCGTGTATCTTGCGTATGAAATTATGCTCACCAGCGCGAAGACTGCCGCGCCCGCAAGCCAAATGGCGGACAATACTGCCGCAACGTCTATCTTTACCGCGTTGTCTGCGGCAGGTGCCTCGGGAGCAGGCTCCGTCTTGTCGGGGATAACTGTAGGTTTTTCCGTATCGGGTACGGTGACGTTACCGCTTATAGCACCGTCTGTCTCAGCTGGGGTATCGGGTATTACGCTGACGTTTCCCTGTGGAATGTACCCCTCGTCGGGTACGACGGGATTTTCCGCAACGCCTTCGGTGGAAACGGGCTCTTTAAGCGAAAGGTTTCCCGCATCCGTCATAGGTGCCCCTACGTTATTCTGCGGAAGCTTTTCGTCTTTATTCACTTCTGTTTCCGAGGGTGCTTCAGGCTTCACGGGGATACTCACTTCCGTGGAGGGAACGCTTGGCAGAGTAAACATGGGCGGCAAAAGCTGCAGGCTGAACGGTATTGCAAGGCGGATGATCACAAGGGACCAGATCAGATATCTGCTTTTTGCGGTGAGCTTTTTGCCAAATGCAAGAAGGGTCAAAAGCAGTACCGTTATAACTGCAGACATTCCAAGGGTCAATTCAGCAAAGCTTGTTAGGATATTTGTCATTTTGACCTCACCTTCTTTTCGTTTATCATTGCTGTCATCTTCTGTAATACTCGTTTATTATATCGTTGTCAAAGGTGTAGAGGATGTCTGCGTTTGGAATTTCATATTCCTCAAGGTTTATGTCATATCCCCTTTCTCCCTTAAGAACATTTTGCTGATACTCTGCCTCTTCTTCGCAGGCTTTTATGAAATCTTCCTTGGGTATTTTGAAATACTTGATGAATGACACAACATCCATCTCCTGAGGTACTGCGTGGAGTGCATCGTGAGGTGTGTCAACTCTGCGTCCCCATTCGGCATATTCCTCGCGGCTGATAATGTTTGTCCATATGTATGGCATCCAGTAGTATACAGTGCGGTATTCGGGCAGCGCGGTGATATAATACGGGCTTTTTTCACGCGCTTCCTCTGCTGTGTATACGACCATATCGCCCTTTTCAAACAAAGGCAGCTCGTCCGGTATTTCACGGTTAGCTTCTATCCACTCTTCGTCATAGCTTATCTCGCCGTACCAAGTGATAACTGCGCTGCTAGCGATCTTGTCCGCGACTTGTCTGTCGTTTTCATTCGGAGGGGACTTTGTGTCAGATGCAGTTACGGAAAGTATAAGATATTCACCGTTGCCGTCAAAATCTATAACGTAAACGTACTTGCGCTGAAGCATATTAATGGTCTCGTATTCCCCGTTGTTTTCAAGCTCACTTAGCAACACATCATCCAAAGAAGGCTTTAATACCGTTATCGAATCTGCATAGGGGGAAGCGGAGGAACTGGGTATCTCATCAAATGCGATCAGGCCATATATTGTACCATGTCCGTTTAAGGCTACAAGGGCAAGCTGAGCGGGGTCGAATTTACCCTCAACCTTTGCCATGGTCGCGCTTACGTTATAACCGTCTATGCTTTTATACAGCACGGTCATTTCTTCATTATCCGTAGCCTTATCATAAGTTCCGTCATCCACCCAGGTATAGGTGTTTTTAAAGATGTCCCTGGTAGTGTTGCCGTCACTGAAACCATGCCTAAAGGTAACAGATACGCTCTTTACGATATCAGCAAGAGTTTCCGCTTCGTTTTCGGGAGCGGCACCGCCCCCGTCCTTGGGTGCGATCCACAGTGACAGATGGATACCGTTCGCAAGTTTTACGTTATAGTAATAATTACGACTGTCGGATGCGTCCTGTTCATATCTGACAGTGGGGAAAGTAAAGCCATCGGCAGAAGTGTATTCCTGAAGCTTATTCAGATGGACGATATCTCTGAGTGCGGAAAACAGCTCATTTTCGGTGCAGGTACAAGCAGTATCACACAGTACCACTCTTGCAAGTACCGCTCTGTAATCGTCGTTCCATTCCTTGAATGTAACGATACTGTCACGCAGCACATGACGTCCGTCTGTAATGTATGCGTCCCCGTCACCTATGATACGTGAGGTGATAACGGGTGCGTTACCGTCGAGGTTTTCTTCCACCCAATTGTCCACTGAGCATAACATGGACTTTGCGATCTCGCTTATAGCCTCAAGCTCACCTTCGGAGGAAACCAGATCAGCACGTTGAGGAGCTATACCCAATGTTATATAGTGACCTCCGCTGCCAATAACAAACTTATACTGACGGCAGTTATAGTCTATCGCACCTTCAGTGGTAGTAGCAGGGTCACCTATGAATCTGTTAGCATATATTTTTGTGGCATATGGCCATCCTCTAAGACTCTGAAGATGTTCTTCAATAAGATACGGCTCATAGTCGTCGCTCTTGTCATGGTCGGCAGTATACATCAGAACTCTGCAATGTTCTGCGTCTGTGCAAGTACCGTCACATTTGTATTCAGCGTAGTCGGTGATGTAATAGTCTAAATTATCATGGCTGAAGGTCAGCTCAAACTCTCCTAATATAGGAGGATTTTCGAGTGTCATGTCACACGGGTAAATTTTACCGCCAAAGATATGAGAGGAAATACTGTGTCCGTCGTGGTTCCATACGGTTTTTCTCGTTAATTTAACAGAATGAACTCCTTTTTCAAGTCCAGAGGCCTTGCCATGATACCCTAAGTCAAAATAAGTAATGATAATGCTGTCGTCAAACAAAGCGAGAGTGCCGGACGGATCGGGGTATTTGCTGTCCTCATCCTCGTCCTCAAAATACCATACTCCATCCTTTTTCACCGCAACGTCACGGAATCCAAGGTAGGAGTACAGACCTGCATGGAATTCGATCTCATTTGAAGATATCTTCTTAATATCGGCGTAATACATTGGGTCGATTTCGGAATACCATGATCCGAGATAGCTATCGTTGGAAGGGGGCGACCATACTACGGGAGTCAGTACCGGAGAGGATTCTTCGATCGTGTCGTCATCGGGGACTGGCTCGGTTTCTACAGTATCTGTGTTAGGCTCGGTGTCAGGCGCACTCTCCGTGTCGGGAGTGGATTCGCTTTCAGCACCGCTCGTTTCTTCCGTGTCGGTATCTGTGGCGGGTTTGGTACCTCCTCCCGTACCAAAGCTGCATCCTATAACAGCACCCGCCACAATGCACAGCGCAAGGCATAGCGCCACAAGCACTATTCCGCGCCGTTTTCCCGTACCGTACAGTATGTTGCCGAGGCGAGCCTTGACAGCCTTTTTGTCAGGGCTGAAATGTGTGGTAAGGCTTCCACGTCTTCTGCGGCAGAATTTTAATATGTCAACGAGAGTTTCGCCGTATTCCGTGCGGATTTCGTCGCCGCGGCCCAAAAGAACTGCTTCATCACAGGAAAGCTCGCACTCTGTTTCGCATCTGTATGCCGCATAGTGTACAAGCGGGTTAAACCAGTGAAAGCTCCGCGCCAAGACGGAAAGAAGCTTTACTGTAAGGTCTCCTCTCTTCACGTGGGTCAGCTCGTGGGACAGAGTCAGCTCTAAAGAGTTAAGCGACAGAGGTATCTCCGGCAGAGCTATGTATCTGCGGAAATATCCGAATGCGGCAGGGCTGTCCGTCGTATTTGAAACCAGCAGACGGGGAGCCTTTTTAACACCAAGCTCCTGACACAGTCTTTCGTATATAGCAACAGTCTCTTCTTCTGCGGGGCTTGAAGTTTTCAGCACCCGTCTCGTGTATCTTGCGTATGAAATTATGCTCACCAGCGCGAAGGCTGCCGCGCCCGCAAGCCAAATGGCGGATAATACAGCCGCAACGTCTATCTTTACCGCGTTGTCTGCTGCAGGCGTCTCGGGAGCAGGCTCCGTCTTATCGGGGATAACTGTAGGCTTTTCCGTATCGGGTACGGTGACATTACCGCTTATAACACCGTCCGTCTCAGCGGGAGTATCGGGTACCACGCTGACGTTTCCCTGGGGAACGTATCCCTCGTCGGGCACGACGGGATTTCCCGCAACGCCTTCGGTGGAAACGGGCTCTTTAAACGAAAGGTTTCCCCCGTCCGTCATAGGTGCCCCTACGTTATTCTGCGGAAGCTTTTCGTCTTTGTTCACTTCTGTTTCCGAGGGAGCTTCAGGCTTCACGGGGATTGTCACTTCCGTGGAGGGGACGCTTGGCAGAGTAAACATGGGCGGCAAAAGCTGCAGGCTGAACGGTATTGCAAGGCGGATGATCACAAGGGACCAGATCAGATATCTGCTTTTTGCGGTGAGCTTTTTGCCAAAGGCAAGAAGGGTCAAAAGCAGTACCACTATAACTGCGGACATGCCAAGGGTCAATTCAGCAAAGCTTGTTAGGATATTTGTCATTTTGACCTCACCTTCTTTTCGTTTATCATTGCGCTCAGCTCGTCAAGGTCTTCGTCGGAAAGGCTGTCGGCTGTGATAAATGATGCTATCATTTGCTTTGCCGAGCCTCCGAAGAAGCGGCTGACGAGTGTGGATGTTTCTCCCTTTCGGTAATCTTCTTCTGATACCAAAGGAGAATACAGGTGTCTGAACGAACTTTTGTCACATGACACAAAGCCTTTTTCTGCAAGTCGGTCAAGAAGCACGTGCACGGTGGCGCTTTTCCACCCCTTGTCTTTTGCGAAGCATTTGGTGATCTCACCCGCAGTCATAGCCTTTCCCTCTTTCCAAAGGGTAAGCATGATCTCAAGTTCGGACTCGGGGAGCTTTTCTGCCTGACGTGTAATATTTGCCATATTTCTCATCTCCTTAGTATGTATTGATAATTCCGCGGTGCGCGGTATATATTCAAATGCTCGACGCCAAAAACGTTGACGTCTGTCTACGATTTCATTATAGCACCATCGCAGACATTTGTCAACGGTTTTTGATGATTTTAGTGTGAAAATTATGAAAGATGGATGGGAGAAAAAAGACCATCGTGGGGCGATGGTCTCGACCTATAGAAAAAACCTTGTTATAAAACGCCAAAGTCAAGTTGCACAAAAGAAAAGGCTCCCTCCGGGAGGGAGCTCCCGCGTAGCGGGTGAGGGAGAGTGCGTAAATGGTAAACAATGCCGAGTTTTTAGTTGCGCAAGCTCCATTCCACTGCACATTCGCATCGCGAAGTGCGTTTCCCCAATCCCTCTCGGAGGGAGGCTTTATTAATCCGCAGTTTTATTCGCCTTACGGCGAGTTCTATTGCTTCGCAGTGGTATTACCTTCGGCAGTTAAAGGCGAATAAAATAACACTAAAACCGCAAGGTTTCAATAACACTATTACCGCAGGTAATAATATCACTCCGACGAAGTTGGAATATAACTTGAATGATATCGACTTATATGTTATAATAAAATGGGGTTGGGCTTAGCCCCATAAGCGCTTGTGCTTACAAATGCGATGCTGGTTATTTTTCAATCAGTTCGATAAATAAGAATATGTCGAACTGTATGAAAATTTGAACTTGGAGATGTGAATTATGGATGCTAAGTTACTTGGCAAGTGTGGATTCTATTGTGGTGCTTGTCCTACATATCTTGCAGGCAACTGCAAAGGATGTACAGAAGAACATGAAAAAGGCGATTGTTTTTCTCGCGATTGTGTAATTGAAAAAGGGGTTGATTTCTGTGGTCAGTGTAATAGTTTTCCTTGTGATGATATTATGAGCAAACCACATTCAACCGTACTGGATAAAGACTGGCTTTTATGGAAAAGAAACTCAAATACAAATAAGTAAATTCCAATTTATCGAATAGTAAAACTCCGACAGACCTTTAAAATCCGTCGGAGTTTTATCATCTTTATGAGAAGTAGCCTTTGGACAGCCACTTCATATTATTCAAACATAAGCTTTATAAAGAGTCCGCCCTGTACCGTTCTGTGACGGAAACCTGTCATGTGAGAGGTGTCCGCATAGTACCAGTCGGTCATCGGCGCACGTGTACGCATGGTATTGTACGCCGCCCACAGAGTGTCGACGATGCAGGTAAAGTCTTCCCTCTTTTCCGCAAGGCTTGCCGCCCACACGAGCCAGTCGGATTTCGTGTACATTTCTCTTGAATCAAGGGGAACGCCGTAGGGAAGAAGCTCCTTCTTATAGCGGACTATCTCACCTTCGTAGAACTCCTTCGGGAAAAGTTCTGTTCCCCAAAGCTTATCCCACACGGAATTGTACTTCAGCGAGAAGGTGCCCTCCTTGTCGTAGGCAAGGCGATAACTGCCGTCGGCATTCTTCGCGCGGTCGATAAGGGACGCGGCATACTCACGGGCAGTAGTCATCATCTGTTCAGCCTCATCGGTCTCACCCAGTCTAGTAAGTATACGTGAGAAGCCTGCGATACCCATAATAGCCTTGATGGAAAGGTTTACGTTGTGGGCAAGATGTCCCGCAAAGTCATCCGTGCAAAGCTGATTTTCGGGGTCAAGACCGTACTTTATAAGATATTTGCTCCACTGTCTGATAGTATCCATATACTCTGCGGCAAAGGAAGCGTCGCCGTCAGCATCGGCAATAGCCGCAAAGAGAATTATTAAGTTTCCGCACTCCTCAACGGGCATCTGATTGTGTTCGTATAATTTCGCCTTGTCCCCTGAGCGGTCAACACTGTAAACCTGTCCGTTTAGAAGGGGATACTGTCCCACGTCGTGGGGAGCAAAATCGAAGGTCCACTCGTCACTTGCCGCATATCTCATAACGGGGCGGATCATGCCCTTCAGCATCTCGGGGTTATAAAGAAGGAACATGGGAGCGGACGGATAGGTAACGTCAACGGTTGCGGCACAGCCGTTGGAAAAGCATTCCTTGGATATAAAGAGGTTGTTGCCGTCTTTATCAACGACCAGCTTGTGCGCCGCCATGACCTGACGGGTAGCGAGAAGGAGAAGCTCCGCGTACTTTTCTCCGCCTGCGCGGACAGCATCTGATCTTAACTTTTCAGAAAAGCTGTTGCAGCGTTCAAGAGTTTCCTCGTAGTCTGCAGCCGCTTCTGCAATCGCTTCTTCGATGGTCTTGCCGCCCTGCTTCCAGTAGGCCTTCAGATTATCGCCGAAATACTGAATGCTCTCGATGTCGTCGTAAGCGAAAAGCAAGAGCGCGTCGGGTGAAAGTGATGCCTCTGCGATAACGCCGTACATATCGTCGTACACCGTATGCTTTACAGTGCCCTCGCCTCTGACGCCGAGGTAGAAATATCCCCAGTCAATGCGCACGTTGTCACCGCTGCGGTTCAGCACTCTCTGGTTGCCGTTTCCCATGCGGATGGCATTCACTCCCTCGACAGGAACGGGGTCTGCGATGGCACGGCCCTCAGCCTTGAAGTTAAGGACAAGCTCCTCGGTAACGGTGAATCTCACTTTTACGTCGTGATCTGCACCGTCAAGACTCTCATAGTATACCTTGGCATAAGCAACGGGGCGGGAGCTAAGGTACAGGTCGGTTACAAGAGTGGGAGACGTGAAGTGCACCGTCAGCTTGATGTGCTCATTTGAGTAAGTAAGAATGGTGGAGTAAGCATCGATCTCAGTACCGAGCACTTCCATGGCGTCACATTCGCGGCCGTCACCCAGCCATTTGTTCTGACCGAGGAAGTGGTACTCTTTTCCGTCAACGAATACTCTACCTGTCATGGTGTTGGGTTTACCCGTCCAGTGAACGGTATTTCTGAGAACGGTCTCCTCCGTCCACACGGAGAAATATGGGTCGATATTGACTATCGGGGTTGCGGGAAGGCGCATTTTCATAAGGTTTGTCCTCCTTGAAATTTAAACCAACAAAATTATCTGTCCAAATTATATCACATAGCAGTTTGAAAATAAATATTTTCGCAAGAAATTTCCCTGTTCGCTGTGGAAAACTTACGACTTGAACGCGTCGTACTCGCCTGTGGCAAGGGGATATTCGCCGCATCCGTCGAAGTGGTAGCCCTCGGGCGGGAGGATGCGTCCGTGAAGCTCGCCCGTAACGGTGACTTTTACGCTTATCCAGTCCTCTCTAACGCGGGTAAGATTTACCGCAACCTCGCCGTAGGGAGTTTCGTGGTGCGCCTCAGCGTGGGAAAGTGCGCTCGGCATATGAGGTATGATATCCACACGGGACGCCCCGTCGAAATGGGGGAATTTTCCACATGTCATTCCCAAACGGAGGGACGTCTCCATCTGCGGATTTACGCGGATTCCGCACAGGGTGTCGATAAACCATGTAGATATGTCGCCGAGGAAGTGGTGGTTGCGTGAGTTGA
>JAZUBZ010000054.1:0-12285 GCA_045638805.1 Eubacteriales bacterium | reverse complement strand
TTGCCGTAAAAAAATTACGGCAAATGATTGATTTAATTAAACTCACTTTTTCGTACTGTAAAATCTAAAATAAATAAGTGCGACAAACACTACAAATTATCTCTATATCTACAATTCATCACATCAATCCTTCCGCTTCTTTCTCGACTTCATCTCAAACACAACACAAAGTACAATTCCAGTGCCGGAGAGACACGCCATTGTGATCCAAAACGGAAGATTACTATCGTCGCCCGTCTTGGGTGTGTCACGGAATACGTTATGCATCTCAACTATCGTGACAGAGTCTGCGAATACCGTTGCAATCTTATCTGCGGGGAGGACATAATCTGCCGACGCATCGTTTGAAACCTCGCTGACGGTATAGTCACCGAGTCTGAGACCGCCGATGATGATCTCGCCGTTTTCATCCGTTACGAATACTTCATCATAACCGTTCGGTCCCGTTACACGGAAAGAGAAGCCGTCTATCTTTCCGTCAGAAGATGTTTTCACGATCTTAAGACTGCCTACTCTCGCGGTGTTTATGAATCCTACGCCCGCCTCGTTTTCAACGGTAACTGTTTCGCCGTTTTCAGTAATCTCAAAGTAATGGGCGGTGGAATCAAGATAGAATCCCGCTGGAGCAACGATTTCCTTCACAAAATAACCGCCGTAAAGAAGGTCTGTGAGTTTGTATATGCCGAGTTCAACCTCGCTCATATTTCCGATGAGCTCGTCCGTCTCGTCAAGCAGCTTGTTTCCGTTTGTGTCACGGTAAACTTCAAATTCAGCGCCCGTCAGCTTGTTTTCGGGGTAATCTGCATCAACCTTTGTAAGCTGAACTGTACCTCGGATACGCTCGTTTACGATCTCAACTTCGATCACCCCACCGTGATAATTAATTATTACGGAATAACTTTCCTCTGTGAGAATATATCCTATAGGAGCCTTGATCTCACGGATTATCCACTCACCGTAAGGAACGCCCACAAAAGAAAAACTACCGTCCTCAGATGAAACGGTAGTAAGAATTGCTGTGTCTTCTGTAAATTCAGCTGAGTCTGTTCTGAACAGACCGATGAGAGCACCGCTTACAGCGTTACTGCCATCGTCTTTTTTGATGCCGTGGAGCTCACCGTAAATAAGTTCGTTTTCAATGGGAGTTCCGTCATTGGCTTTGATTTCAACTACAACGATGTCCTGTCCCACGTATTCAAAGGTAAAGCTGTACTTGTTTTCATTCAAAATATAGTGTTCATCCGTTGCGATTTCTTTGAGATAGTAAGTGCCGAAAGGGAGATCGGACTTGCAAGTTGCCGTTCCATTTTCATTTACCGTCATTACTTCGATAAGACCATCAGCGGGAATGACCGTACCGTCTGCTGCAGTGAGTTCTTCCGCCGCGTACAGACCGAACACAACGGACGTGATCTCACCGTTCTGACCTATACCGAAGATATCGTCCTGCTCCATCAGCTTATCAAGCATAACGGTGATCTTCTGTCTGTCATTCCAAAGTTCTGCGGAAGTCTCTGTGATCTCGACTTCTTGTCCCGCATAAATAAGTTCAACTGTATGAACTTCATCACTCAGTACCATTCCGTGAGGAGCTTTTGTTTCTATGATCTCGTATTTGCCAAGGTACAGTGCCTTACTTTCGGCGTATCCGTTATCATCCGTGACAAATGTGTCAACCACCTCACCTGCGGTGTACCGTGTGGTGCCGTCAAGTGTTACGATATCCTCTGCAGCACGAATCTCGTACTCAGCACCGGGAAGTCCCTGAACTGAGTAAACAGGCTGATATACTCCGTCTGTTTCTACAACTGATGAGAATACCTCACCCGTCTTGTAGAGCTTAATTATACCTTTCTGTGCCATATTAGGCTTTGTAACTTCAACTACTGTGATACCGTTTTCATCCTTTGCACCGTCAGCCGTAACGTCGAAATACACGGGATCAGTGTTCAGAACGTAACCGTGAGGTGCCGCGACTTCCACAAGATAATATCCCGTTCCGTATTCAAGGCTTTCGGGGGTGATAAGATATCCTTTATCGTTGGTGTAGAAGGTATCAATTACCATTACTTCGGGATAGGTGAAGACCTGTGTGACAAGTGTTCCGTTGGGTCTGTAGAGCTTAAATCCTGCTCCTGCATAGGGGATGGTGTTACCCGTTTCCGCATCCACCTTTACTACCTTGATATAGCTTTCAAAGACGGAATTATTGATGATGTATCTGTAAACCTTACCGTCCTCCGTTATAGTTACGGTAAACTGCTTCATCATCTCGCGTCCGTCCCAACCCTTGATCTGCTCCACGATGTACGTGCCGTAAGGGAGCTTTTTTGTTTCAGCATAGCCGTTTTCATCACAGATAAGGTGTTCTCGCTCAGTTTCGTGTGCTTCATCGTAGTTGCCTACAGAAGTGAGATATATCTTGAACTCCGCACCAACCTCGGGAGTCTCAATCTTGGTTGATCCATCATCACAATGCTTGATGATAGAGATGCTGCCTTTGATAACGTCCTCGGTTACGTCCATATTGACGGTATTCAGCTCCACCGTATAAAGCTCGGCGCTTGCACCGACTTTGTGTGTCTCAGTATCGAGAAGATAACCTTCGGAGGGGGATATCTCACGGATAGTCCAATCGTCCCCGCACACGTAGTAATCGGTGATAAAGTATCCGTTTTCGTCTGTAGTGTATGTGTCGATCAGCTCGTCTCCATCATATACACCGTAAACGGCACCTTTGAGTGTGGCATCTCCCTGTGCGCGGTCGGTGAACTCGGAGTCGTATTTATACACCTCAGCTCTCCACTTTTTGAGGATGTTTTCAAAGGATTTGTTTGTAACCTTGTTCCACTCGATGTCCGCTGTCTGTGACTGGGGAATAACGTAGCGGATAGCGGTGTCCACTTCCTCGAGAGTATATCCCGTGCCGATGAGCACGTCTTCAAAATGTGCTACACCCGTTTCATCGGTTGTAGCGTACAGATCAACGGGAAGTCCCGAAAGAGACGTACCGTAAAGGTGGAACTTATGTCCCTCCATAAGTCCGTCCTCGCAGGTCTTTGTGACGGAGAGATCTCCGCGTTTTAAGGTATTGGTAAAGTGGACGTTTGTAATCGTGTTCCACTCAACCGTGGTATTCTGAGCATCGGGAATGATGTACCATTCCTTAGTGTTAACTTCTTCAATGACGTAGCTTGAACCGATGAGAATATCGTTAAATTCTGCAATACCGTTCACGTTTGTCTCGGAGTAAAGGTCAACCTTCTCGCCCGAAAGGGACGTGCCGTATAAGTGGAATCGGTGTCCGAGAAGAACGTTATCTTCCGAAGACTTGATTACCTTAACGTCACCGCGCTTCAGTTCGTTGTAGAATGATTTCTCGGTTACTTTGTTCCATTCAACGATAGTTTTCTGACTTGCGGGAACGATGTATCTTTCCGCCGTGTTTACTTCTTCAAGGGTATACGTACCGATAAGTACATTCTTAAATTCAGCGATACCGCCTACGTTGGTTGAAGCGAACAGCTCAACAGTAGCACCGGATGTGGACGTACCGTAAAGGCGGAACTTCACTCCCGACACAAGACCGTCTTCTGATGTCTTTGTAACCTTTACGTTTCCTCTTTTCAGCTCGTTCTCGAAGCTTTTTTCAGTAACGCTGTCCCATTCGATAGTCACGCTTTGGCTAACGGGAGTGATGTACTGCTCGGATGTGTCAACTTCTTCGATAGTGTAGGTTCCTATAAGGATATCCTTGAACTCTGCAATACCGTAATTGTTTGTTACAGCATACATATCAACGCCCGTTCCTGCAACGGATGTGCCGTAGAGGTGGAATCTGTGACCTTCGACAAAATTGTCCTCTGCACTTTTGATGACCTTAACGTCACCACGCTTCAGTTCGTTATAGAATGATGCGCTTTTAACTTCGTTCCACTTAACAGTTACGTTCTGTTTTGCGGGAGTAAAGTACTTTGCCGCTGTTCCTACTTCTTCGATGGTGTATGTGCCGATTAGAATATCCGCGAACTTAGCAATACCGCTGTTGTCGGTTGTGGCGTATTCGTCAACGGATGCGCCGATGTCGGACGTGCCGTAAAGCCTGAACTTGATGCCCGACACAAGACCATCCTCGGCTGTTTTTGTAACTTTAACGTCACCTCTTTTGAGTACGTTGTTAAAGGTAACACTTACGGTTTGACCACTTGCAACTGTGATATTCTGACTCTGCTGAGGCACGTATTTATTCGGAGTCTGCTCGGTTACAGTGTACGTACCGGGGAGAAGCTCGATACTTGCAACACCACTTGCATCCGTTGTAACCGTTCGGTCAACCCCGTTACCCGTGATTTTAAAGCTAATACCCGAAACAATACCGTCCTCGGAGGATTTAACGATCTTAGCCGTACCGTTTGTCTCGGTATTAAACGCGGCGTAAAATCTGACAGGGTCGGAAACACCCGTCATCATAGTCTGATGTCCCACGTTACCCCAAACAAGGAACTCGTCACCGTAAAGGGAGATGTTCTTCTTATACTCAATCGTCACGGCATTTGTTATCATACTGCTTGAAGTAAAGGTATATTTGTTTCCGTTTCTACTAACTGAGATTCCGCTACCGCTTGTGCAAACGATATCCACTCCCGTGTTATTGGTATCGGTAAGTGTGAGTGAATACTTCTGTGTGCTTGTGTCGTACTTCAAAGTATGTGTCGGTGCACTGTCTCTGTCCGACTTTGTGAACGAGGGTACTGTAGCGTGAGTAGCCATCTTTGAAAGTATCCAGTTATACGCGAGCTCTGCGGGTCTGCCTTTGATCTCGTCATAAAACTGATCTGCACGGATATTTCCGTTATTCACGCGGGTAGCGGGGGATGTGCGGATGCCTTGCTGATACTCCCAAATGATCTCCTGAGTTGCAAGGGAAAAATCGTCCTCGTTGATGCCGTCAATGGGTAACGCTTTGCCCGGCTGCCATCCGTAAATGGTTGCAAGCATAATGCCACGTCTTGCCGTCATAGGCAGCATATTGAAATATGCACTGTTGGTAGAATTTGAAGACACGTATGTGGCGTTTCCGAGGCTGATATCAATGCCGTATTCGATACAAAGCGCCTGCATTACCTCGCCGTTTTGGATAATGCTCAGCTTTGTTCTCCTTGCACCGATCTGACTCGGCTCGATATATGTTGAACCGTCCGAGTTATATCTGAGTGCGTAGTGGTTTGCTCCCACGGGATAGTCAGCACCGTCATAACCGACGTATGCGGCTCCGTAAGCGGAGTCAACTGTCTGTCCCGATGACGTGGAAAAGGCGAATGTGCTTATCGCCGACAAGGGGAGCATTGTAGCCGTCATAATTACTGCAAGTAAAAGTGACAGCCAACGTTTTGAGGCTTGTGTGATGGTTGGTTTCATTGTGTAGATCCTTTCTTCTTTTGAAAATACAAAAGCCTCCCGTTTTTTACGAGAGGCTGATTGCCGTTGTTAGTGTAAAAAGTATATTTCGTAACCATCCGAAAGAGGAAGAACGTAGATCGTGAAGTTTGTGATTGGCTCTCCACCGTATAGATGATATTCAGCGTAAGAGGTAACGTAATCGTATAAGCTCCGCTTCAGTATTTCTCCGCAGAATGATGAGTTTGCCGTGATGGGCAGTTCCCACGATGAATTGTCGGGAGTTATGATTTCTCCGTCTTTGTATGCCGTGCGGTGTGTCATTCCCATGCTTTCACCGAGGGAGATAAGCTCTGACTTGATGTATTCGATATCAAACGGTGCATCATAGGGAGTTTTAATAGGTTCGGGTATAGGTTCAGCAGTGGTTTCTGCTGTAGTTTCCGTAACCTCAGTCTGCGGTGTTGTTTGAGGAGGATCCGTTTCCCGTGTAGTCTCGGGCGGAGTTGTTTCTTCTCGCGTAGTTGTCTCTGCCGTTGTTTCGGGATTTGCCGTAGTTTCTTCTGCCTTTTCGGTCGGTGTGGAGGTAGGTTCTGTTGTTACTTCGGTTGTAGGTGGATAAGTTTCGATAATCTCGTGAGTTGTTTCAGGTGCCTCGTCTTGAGGCTCTGTCGCAACCGTATGCGGTACCTCTACGGGAACAGCCTCAGTGACAACTGTTGTCTCAGTTTCAGCTACAGTCTCACTATTTGGCGAAGTCTCAGAGAAAAGCTCGCTACCAGCTGAAAAAGAAGATTTCCCCGTAGGTGCTGCAGTTTCTGTCTCCGTCGAGCTTTCAAGTACAATTTCAACGGGATATTCGCTTTCACCTACAGTGTCAGCGTTTTCACATCCGCAAAGTGTAACTGCAATCAATGTCACAGCTAATATCAAATATATTCTTTTCATATTCATCCCTCCATGTACCCATATTTTACGATATTCACCGTAAAACTTCAAAGGTGCGACAGAGTATATACTATCTCTTTTTCGGCTGGTTCAGCAGGTTACGAGGGGGAGAGGTGTGGAGAGGGGGAACAGCCAAACGAGTCCCCGAGCCTAAGGCTCAAATGGGTACACTTATCCCAAGGCGAGGACTATCTGTTTTGATCGCGCTGTCTTCTGCGGTAAAGCTCAAGCGCCTTGATTATCGTATCCTCGATCTTCTGCACGGGCGTCCCCGGCGTAAAGTATTTACTGATACGTTCTGTTGGGATTTTGAGTTTTTCTTTTTGATTCGGCTTCTCCTCCTGCATTATGGATAGGATTACGTCCTCGTTCAGCTTACCTTCCTTTGAAAAGTTCCGCATTTTGATAGCTTGTACGTGGGACGGTGTGCAATCCTCGCACTCCATAGTCTCCACAAGGCTCCTCTGTTCTTCTTCGGACAGGTAGGAAAGCTCCACCGCAGGTCGCATAGCAACTTTACCTTCGTCTACCATATCAAGAAGCTCGGGAACGAGGTTTGTGAGACGGATGAAGCGAAACACTTGATCTCGGCTATCACCACTTTTCTTACCAAGTTCAGACGCTGTATCTAACTTTGTCGCCACTGGCGACAAAGTCAAGTC
This sequence comes from Eubacteriales bacterium, assembly GCA_045638805.1. Taxonomy (GTDB): domain Bacteria; phylum Bacillota; class Clostridia; order Oscillospirales; family CAG-272; genus RUG11130. The sequence goes on along the minus strand of JAZUBZ010000054.1, from coordinate 5,278 downwards.
ATTACGTTTTCCTTGCCGTTTCATTGCATCCAACTTCATCTTGTATGCAAATGCTTTTTCCGATGGCAATATAGTCTCGCGTTGCAAGTTGGAATCCACCATAATTATCGTGGCTTCTTCGTCTGTAAGCTCACGTACGATACACGGCATTTCACATCCCGCGATCTCACTTGCGCGCTTTCGTCGGTGTCCCGACACCATTTCATAACCGCCGTCATCTTTCGGTCGTACAAGTGCAGGGAGAAGAACTCCGTACTGTTTCACGCTCTCCACCATCTCGGTCATACTTTCGTCCATCCTCACCTTAAACGGATGATTTGGAAAATCACTGATCTCAGATGGGGACAGCATTATGACAGACTCTCGCTTTGCCTCGTCACGCTCACTTTGGGTCGTGAACAAACTATCTACCGACGTGAGCAGATTTGATGCGCTGTTTTTCACCAATTTCCATTACCTCCTTCACTAAATTGCGATAAGACTCAGCCGCACGTCCCCTTGGCTCGTGTAAAAAGATACTCTTATCCGCTGTGCTTACCTCCGCAAGTCTCACGGTCAGCGGTATCACCGTATCCATAACAGGCAGATGTTTACCGAAGTTTTCTTTAACGGCTATTACAATATCCTTACGGAAGTTCGTATCATTCACCATCGTGAGAAAGATTCCTCCGACCTGCAGTTTGGGATTGATCTGCCGCTTGACTTGCTGTACCGTGCCAATCAGCTCTGTCATATCCTCGGCTGCAAGATAATCTGCCTGTACGGGAACGAGAACGTAATCGGATGCGGATAGGGCATTGATAACAAGCATACCGAGTGCGGGACGGCAATCGAGCAGCACGTAGTCGTAATCGTCCTTTACCTCGTCTAGATAACGCTTGTGCACGGTTTCACGGCTCATTACATTGACAAGTCCGACTTCGACGGCGGACAGGGTACGGTTGCCGGGAATGAAATCAAATCCCTCTTTGTGTGATAAGATCTCGGTATGCTCGGATACAAGAATACCCTCGGTCACGTCGTTCAGAACGTTTCCGAGGGTATATGGCATATCATGTGGTTTTCTGTGTCCGAGCATCTTTGTTAAGTCTCCCTGCGGATCTGTGTCCACAAGAAGAACTTTTTTGCCGTGAAGTGCAAGTCCTGCACCGAGATTGTACACCGTGGTACTTTTCCCGACACCACCTTTTTGATTCGCCACGGCTATGACTTTTGTTTTTGGCATGGTAATCCTCCTTTGATGTGTATAGTTTGTATATGTAATTGAGCAAATTGCCGATAGGTGTAATAAGCAAAGAAGTGTACCGCTTTGTTTTCGATACACTTCTTTGCTTATTATTTTATATTATTTATTGTTGCTTATTAAGTCAGCACATCTTTCTGCAGAAGTGTGTGCAGTCTTTTCTTCAACTGTATAGCCTCCGTCTTTGTACCACTTCTCAATCCTAAGCCATATATCATGTGCGTTTTTGAAATCACCGAGTTCTTCGTAACAAGTCGCAAGCTCTCGCAAAGCATGAGAATGCTCATTGTCTATCGTGGCGGATTTGGTAAAGCACTTAATAGCCTTGTCATAGTCATGTAAAGCTTTATATATCATACCACCATAAACATACAGCATCTTGACATCACCAAATTTGGCTCTTGCTGTCTCAAACATTTTGAGGGCATCTTCAATTTGACCAGCCAGATAGTATGACTCTATAAGATTGATATAAGCAAAGCTGTCTGTAGAGTTATCCTTTATTGCGTCAGTCCATTTTTCAATATTCTCGTTGTGATGTCCAATCTGCGCGTTTAGGTGGATTTTTTCGCGCTCTATCCAGTGATAAGTATCGGGATCCTCAGTTTTTCCCATCGCGAGCCCGATATCATAATACCTCATCGCATTGTTGTAACAGTCGTGCATACCGTACTGATATAGCATGCCGAACATACACATATCCTTCATTGTGGATTTCCCACTTTGGACAAGGGATAAGAATTCACGTTCAGCGACAGTAAAATCGTCACGGCTTCTTGTAGTTTCGTAAACCGATAGTAATCTGTGAGCGTAGCTCTCATAGGAAACAGAATTCTCGCGGTATAGATCGTCAATAGTAACACAATATAATTTCGCAATCTCAGGAAGTATCATAACATCGGGAAATGTGGTGGAACACTCCCAACGGCTGACTGCTTGAGCTGAAACATTCAGTTTTTCCGCCACGTACTCCTGAGTAAAGTTATTCTGAAGTCTAAGTCTGCGTAGGTTTTCTCCGAATTTCATTACAAATACCTCTTTTAGATTATTTATCAGCTGACACATACAGTATACACCAGACAACATCTATTGTCTATGTCTCATTTTGTGAGAATACTCACAGAAAATGAGATGAGTGAATTCGGATTTACCGATTTCGTATAATCAAAGTTTTAATTTGTATCGTCGAGAACAATGTTTGACGTTCATCGTAAGTCCGGCACCGAGATTGTACACTGTGGTACTTTTCCCGACGCCGCCTTTTTAATTCGCCACGGCTATGACTTTTGTTTTGGGCATGGTAAGCCTCCTTTGGTATATGAAAAACCGCCCATCGGGATAATGGGAGGTTGAAGTGTATTCACTTTAGACACAAATAAACACTAATATCTTAAAATTCACATAGAAAAAACGGATATGTTCGCCAAAGTGGAAAAATCTCTATCATCAGATACAAAAATTGTCTTGGTCTGATCGAAGTTTTCTGATAAAAGAAAATCAACCGGATCCATATGTTGGTTCTGCAAAGTATCAACAAATCGTTCTAAAGATGATAAGTTTATAAAAGCATTTTCAATTTGATATATACTTAACTCCATCAAAATGGTTTTAAATCTTGATTTTACATTATTCCTATTAACAACATCTTTTCTATAGTCCTTTTTTGAATAATTTCTCTTTGACAAACCATTTGCTTGTCGATACATTTCATATTCTTTATTCTCTATACAATACAATAATTCTTGGACAGTTAGTGAAGATATTTTAATAATAAAGCCTTCATCCATAATCCTTTGAATCAAATTAGAATAAAACTGACACTTAGGACTATTCTGTAATGTATATCCTGAATGAACAAAATATAGAACATTTGTGTCAATAACAAATATTGTATCTTCTGAAATATTTGAAAAATCAATATTATAATTATTTTTGACAGTCATAAATAAACGAATTACTCCTCAGGGGTTTCTATAATATCGTTATGAATTTTCTTCATATCTTCGGACATGTTAAAATACTTAACTGCATTTTGAAGAGAATGTTGATATGTGATTTCACCTAATTCCGATAAATTCTCAAGTCTAAATCTTTTATTATAAAGTTCCGGACCAATTATTAAAATATACTTCGTAAATGCATTATTGAAGAATAGAGTGGTAAAAATAGTTATGCCACTAAAATCAACAATTACTTCATGGTTACTTTCAAATAATGGTCTAATAACATCACTTAATTTTGATGCATCCTCACTAGAAAATCCGGTTTTAATAAATTCAATTGCTTTAATCATAATCAATACTCCTACATATGATTTTAATGTGAAACTATTTTAAAATATATTCTCTATTATTATCAGCTATGATATCCATTTCAAATAGTGTTCCATGAAAATCGCTATTTAATTCATAGAATCTCTCAGTTTCACTTTTATAAATATAAAAAATTTTACCGCTACAAATCCGGATAACTCCCTCATTAGCTCTAACAAAACTTTTAAGCAATCCTAAACCTATGCCACGTGGTATCTGTCCATTATTAACAGAACTGTTACCATCAATCATAGCCCATTTAAATGCATCAAGTTCATTACAAATTTCTTTTTTTGCAATCAGCACACTATTAGGAATTCCAATTCCTGTATCATAACATGAAAAGCAATATGTACTTTTTTGGTTACGAAAATATTTTGCACCAAATACTTTTCCATGTGAATGCTCTAAAGCATTATTATACATTTCACCAGCACGCGAAATAAAAATAGCTGCCAACTTAGAATTCATTTTCACAGGTGCCTCATTTGGTATCTCCGTGACAGTTTTGAAAATATGCGAACTTTCAGTAATCAAACCAGCATTATCTTTCAAAATTGGAGAATAATCACAATGAGGATTGAATTCCACATGTTGATCTATGAGTCCCAATTTTTTAAACAAACTAAAGTTTTTAAAATTCAAAAAAAATCTAATGTTCTTATTATATGTTTCAGCAAAATGAGGTAAACAAGCAAATAAAAAAAGAAAGCTATAACCTAATCTATTTTCTATTAAAAGATATAGACAAATTTCATCTTCATTAGAAAGTATAATTTCTGATTGAATTAATGCAAACTTTACGTAAGAAGCTTTTTGCGCAGTGAACGAATCATTTATAATTATAAATTTAATAAAACACATCCTCCTTTAGAATTCAATTTTAAATATGCATATATTAATTTCAATGTTGATTTAAAATATAGTTGAAAATAAATGATATATAAATAATATAGACATGGCAATCATAAATTAACTCAATCACCTAAATAGAATACATATTATCAACTAAATTCAGTGTATTTAGTTTACCACAAAAATCAAATAATTGCAACTGTTATTATATAAACATTATAACATTAAGTAAAAAAATAAAAGGTTCACAAAAAAAAGTGAACCTTCAAATCTCCCCAGACAGGGCTCGAACCTGTGACACCGCGGTTAACAGCCGCGTGCTCTGCCAACTGAGCTACTGAGGAATATGTCCCTCGCTTTGCCCGCAAATCTGCGTCCCTAAGTAAACCGTAAAAGTATCGATTGAATTATCAACCGACACCGCGGTTAACAGCCGCGTGCTCTGCCAACTGAGCTAAGGAGGAATATTTAAGCAGAGATTCTTTTAGGAACCTCTGCTGTGTTGGCATCTACCTATCTTCCCGGCACGTCGCCATGCAAGTATTGTCGGCACGACAGAGCTTAACTTCTGTGTTCGGAATGGGAACAGGTGGACCCTCTGCGTCAATAACACCAACTTTTTTATGCACCTTCAGGGATTCGAACCCGGGACCCACTGATTAAGAGTCAGTTGCTCTACCAACTGAGCTAAAGGTGCAGATTCGTACCTGCTTTCCAGGTGCGAGTGAGATGCTCACTCAAAACCGAACAAGAGAAAGACACAACAACATTTTAGCAATCGTTGAACTTTGTAGTTCAAGCCCTCGGTCTATTAGTATCGGTCAGCTGAACACATTACTGTGCTTACACCTCCGACCTATCAAACTTG